>JACQFU010000341.1 GCA_016199905.1 Candidatus Wallbacteria bacterium | reverse complement strand
GCCGTGATCCTCAGCGAGCCCAACGCGGAGTTCCTGCTCAGATGGAAGGAGAGCTTCGTCGAGTTCGACCCGAGCCGCTACGGCTGGCATGCCGTCGTCGTCCCGGGTTTGATCGCCGGCAAGAGCCCCGAGCTGCTCCACATCGAGCCCGAGAGCTCCTTCTTCTTTCCGATGCCCAGGGACCCGGAACACGCCCTCTGGGCCTCGACCTGGAAGAGGTATCTGCGGGTTCTGCCCAGGGAGGCGGCATTCCGGCTGGCGGTCATCGGCCGCAACGCGCTCACCAGGAGCGGACCATGCCACCCCTTTCCGTCCGAGCTCCACTGGTTTCAGAGCCGCAAGAAGCTCTTTCGCAGGCTGACCGGCAGCTACAGCATCCATCTGTGGGAGAGGATGTGGTGGGCTCCCTACTTGTCGCGACTGACTCCCGAGAGCCTGCTGCGGGACGACGACAACTTCAGCTGTCTGCTGCGCCAGGTGCTGGGAGACGGTCCCTTGCTGCGCGGAGGCTGAGCGTCGCGGAGATCTGCCAAGCCTGATGCGGAACCCTTTCCTGCGCAACTTCGGCGCCCTGGTCACCAGGCACGTCCTGTCCAAGCTATTGGCGCTTCTGTGGATGGGCTACCTGTCGCGGGCCCTGGGCGTGGCCGTCTTCGGCGATTACGTGATGCTGCTCTCGCTGCAGTACGTCTTCGCCTTCTCCGCCGAGATGGGGACCGGCCCCACGTTGGTGCGCCGCGTCGCACACGCGCGAGCCGAGCTGCCTCGCTGCCTCAAGACGCTCCTGGGGCTGCGAGTGATGCTGGGGCTGGCGGCGAGCGTGCTCTTCCTGGCGACCACAGCGGCCACGCCGATGCGGGCCGAGCTGCGAGAGGGCAGCTGCATCCTGGCGCTCTACCTGCTGGTGGCGTCGGTGGCGGCCGTAGGGGACGCGACCTTCGCTGCCCTGGAGGACCTGCATGTGGCCTCCGCAGCCAACATTGCCAGCAGCGTCGCGGTGATCGTCTCGGGCGTCTGGATGGTGAGCCGGGGGGCCGGCCTGAGAGGTGCTTTCTGGGCCCAGGTGGCCGGCGGATGCGCGATCGGGATCGCCTATGTCGTCGCCTTCGGCGTGCGCGGCATCCGGCCGGGGGGCGAGGTGGACCGGCGATTCGTCGGCGAGTTCCTGTGGGAAGCCTTCCGGATCGGAGGGCCAAACGCGCTTGGCGCCGCGTACGGGCGCGTCGATCGCTTGCTGCTGGCCCGCTTCGTCGACGCGGGGGCCGCCGGCCTCTACCACACGGCGACGATGATGATGAAGCCCCTATCGGACCTGTACTTCGCCGTCGTGCCTCCGATCCTCTTCCCTGCGATGACGCGCGTACACAAGACCTCGCCGCAGGCCTTTCGCGAACTGGTGCGAGCCGCGCTCCACGTATTCCAGGGCCTGACCGTGCCCGCGGCGCTGGTGCTTTGTCTCTACTCCTCCGACGCGATGGGCGCCGTGTTCGGCGCCCCCTTCGCCGCCAGCGGCCGAGCGCTCACCATTCTCGCCGTGAGCCTGCCATGCGCCGTCACCGGCTCCGTTTTCTCCACCGTGCTGCTCATCGAGAAGCGCAGCTCGGCAAACCTCGGACTGAGCGCGCTTTCGATCGGCCTTTCTCTCTGCCTGAACCTGGCGCTGATCCCGCGCCTCGGCATGCCGGCGGCGGCGATCAGCGCGACGGCGACCCAGCTCTTGATGATCCTGCTCTGCGGTCGGCAGGTAGGAGCGGTCAGAAACGGCTTCCTGCCATGGTCCGTCTACGGACAAACCACGGCATGCTGCGCAGCCATTGCCGCGCTGGCCGTGGCCCTCGGCACGACAGTCCTGCCGCGTTTGATACAACTGGCTGCAGTGGCTTGCTGCGGACTAGGCTTGCAGAGCTGGCTGCTCTGGCGGCGGGGTGCCGTTCAAAGCTTCCTCCAGCTGATCGGGGAGCCCGTCGTCGATCCGGGACAAGATGAAGAGCTGACCCAAGTGCTGGCATCCATAGAAAACTGAGAACGGTGGAAGACTCTTTTCCATGACCGCGTCCGACTATCCCGAAGCACCTCAACCACCGGCCGGCGCCGCCGAGTTGCGCGGGTTCGTCTCGGGATGGCTGCCGGTGCTGATGGTGTCGCTGACGTTTTTGAGTCGTCCGATGTCGGCGGCCGGAGTCCCGAGCGTCGTCAACTTCCTTCACTTCCTTGTTTGCCCGCCCATGCTCCTGCTGCTCGCCAGGTGGGACCGGCTGCCGAAAGACTGCCGGCGCCTTCTCGGCCTGAGCGGATTGCTGTTCGTCGAAATCGTCCTGTCCGCCGCTCTCAACGGCGCGGGAATCATCAACGTGGTGTTGCTCGCAGTGATGCTGCTGGAGCCGTTCCTCCTGCTGGCCGTGTTCAGCGCCGGGATCTGGACCGAGCAAGCGATCTCGCGCTTCGAGCGCGTGTTCTTCGGCTGCTTCGCCCTGAACCTGGCGATGGCCCTCGGCCAGTGGGCCTTGCTGGGTCTTCGCAACGACGAGGTCACGGGACTGTTCCTGGAGATGGGCGCTGGCGCTCATCTGTCAGGCGCCTTCGCCCTGCTGCCGGCAGCCTTCATTCTCGCCCGCCGCGATCGAGGCACCAAGGCGATGCGAGTTCTGCCGATGGCGCTCGCGCTCGGCGTCATCAAGGCCTGCGACAGCAAACAGGTGCTAGCGGCATTCATCCTAGGCATGCTCCTGGCGACGCTGGGCCAGCTCGGTTTCACGCGGATTCGGCCGCGCGTGATCCTGGCTGCAATTCTGCTCGTGGTGTCGGCTCAGATAGCCCTGCCCGTGTACAGTCCGATGTTTCGGCATGTCTTCTCGGAGGACACCATGCTCCTGGTCCTTCGACTCAAACTGGTGGGCCCGGCGATAATCGCCCGGGAAATCACCAATCCCCTGCAGTACGTCTTCGGAATCGGGCCGGGGCACGGCTTCAGCCGGCTCGCCTGGCTGGCGCCGGTCTACCGCGAGTATCTGGAGCCGCTGGGCCTCACGGAGAGCAACGTCTTCGACAAGGTCTTCTTCATCAGCGACAACTTCTGGCTTTCGAGCCACGCTCAGGGCTCCAGCGCCTTCTCTCCGCTGCACTCTTACGGGGCCACGCTCGGCGATCTGGGATGGTGCGGCCTGGCCCTCTACCTCGCGACCTGGGGCCTGGTCTGGCGGATGTGCGCCGACTCCTGGATAGAGCGCGCCGTGCTCGCGACCGCGCTGGTGCTTGGCGTGACCTTCATGTGGCTCGAGGAGCCGCCGTTCATCTTGTGCGTGACGGGGTGTCTGGGGATGGGCTGGCAGCGGCGGCGACGCAAGGAGCCGGTTCGATCGTGAACGCGCAACCGCAACCGCCACGCTCGCGTTGGTTTGCGGATGTGATTGCCGGCGCGTTGCTCGCAGCCCTTCCGCTCGGGCTCTACTTCGTGCCGCTGGCCGCCGGCACGCTGCCCGACATCGGCGGAGACAACCTTTTCGGCTTTTTTCCGATGCTGCGCCAGGTGGCCCTCGCGTTTTCGAGAGGAGAGCTGCCGCACTGGAGCCCGGAGGTCGGCATCGGGTACCCCGTTCTGGCATCTTTGCAGCCGGGGACGTTGAGCCCGCAGAACGCGCTGCTCCTCCGTTGGTTCCCGTTCGATACGGCCATGACGCTGATGCACGTCGTCCACATCGGCGTTGCGTTGCTCGGCATGTACGCGCTGTTGCGCCACTTCGGGTGCGGGCCTTTCGGCGCGAGTGTCGCGGCCTTGGCGTACACGTTCGGCAGCACGCGGGCCGGCGGCTTCATCGGCCTGTCGGCCCTGAGACCCGGCGCGTGGCTACCGGTCGCATGGGTCCTGCAGGCCAGGTTCGTCGAGCTTGGCGGGCCGTGGAACCTGCTGCTGGCCGTGGCGGCCACGGCGCTCATGATCCTGGGCGGACATCCGCAGATCACGTTCATGGGTATCCTCGCCATGCTGCTGGGGACCACGGCCGCTCTGGCAGCGTCTTCCAGGTCGCGCGCTGCCGCCGGCTTCGGAGCCACGCTCCTGATCGGCCTGCTGGCGATCGGCCTGAGCGGCGCGCAACTCCTGCCGACTCGAGAGATGGCCCAACTCTCGATCCGGGCGGCAGGCGACAAGTACGAGCTGCTCGTTCAGCAATCCTTCCTGCCGCCGGCCCTGCTGTCGCTGCTCGTACCCCCGCTGGCAGACCTGCCGATTCAGTTGCCCGGATTCGACTCGTTCAGGCATCCGATCCGGTTCCTGTTCCTCTCGGCCATCGGCATCTCCTTGCTGGCCGCCGTGGGCACGGACGCTCTGCTGGGATGGAGACGTTCGGGGCAGACGCCGCCCGGAGCGCGAAAAGTGCTCTGCTCGCTCGCGGCCGCGACGACCCTGTTCGTGGGCGGATCTGCCGTCACGCTGGACCTGGCCGGCGCGCGCATCGAGACGTTCGGCAAGGCCGCCGCGCACCGCCTCTTCCTCTCCCAGCGCTTCAAGAGAAACCCGCCCGAGCATTACGACGCGAAGGTCGAACAAATGGCGCGCACCCTGCGCCAGACGTTCGATCCGTCGCTTTGGACGACCTGGCAGCCGCCCGCGCTGGCCGCTCTGGTCGCGGTCGTAGCGCATGCCCTGCGGGGCCCTGCAGGCGCGCTCGTGACGGGCGGTCTGATCGTCTCCGCGACCGTGTCGGAGCTCTTGCCGCAGCAGGTTCGCACCGTCCCCGAGTATCTCGCTCAACCGGGCATCAGCCGCTATCTCCAGGCGCGGCAGCGCGGCCGCGTCTACTTTCACCTGGGCCCCGATTTTTCCACCTATCCGGGCGGCTACTACCTTGGCGGAGTGGAGAACGCCAATCTGCTGCACGGAATCCAGTCCGTCGGCGTCTTCGATTCGCTGGCACCCTATCCGTACTTCGCGTTCCTCGACGACCTGGCGGCCGTGGACGTGGCGATCGGAAGAAAATCGGTTCCCTTGGACGTCCTCGAGCGGGAGCTTCCGAAGCTGCGAGCGTTGAGCTGCCGCTACGTGCTGTCGACCCGGCGGGACCTCGAACGGCTCGGCCTGGTCCGGCTCGCCGCGCTGCAGGACGGGTGCGTCTACGAAATCCGGAATACTTGCCCGAGAGCGCGAGCAGTCTACTCGTGGCGCGTCGCAGCGCCGGACATGGCCTCGAAGCCGACTCTGACTCCTTGCGGCGAGGTGCTCGTCGACAGCCCGCCTCCCGCCGGCCTTCGCCAACAGCCCGGGCTTCCGTGCACACCGGTCGCGCTGGTGGAGGAATCGTCAACCCGAGTCCGGCTTCGGGTCGACATGGCTTCCGGCGGCCTGCTGGTCCTCGCCGATCTCGCCTATCCCGGCTGGACGGCCGACGTCGACGGTCATCCGAGCGCGCCGGTGGTTTGCGATTGCGTGCTGCGGGGCGTTTGGCTCGGCCGCGGCGCTCACGACGTCACGTTTCGCTTCGATCCGGCGAGCGTCCGTCAGGGGCTTGCCGTGACGGAAGTCTCCGGTGTGCTCCTGGCCCTCGTCTGTCTGGGAGCCTACCGGCGCCGGCGTTCGGCTGCTCGCGAGTAGATCTCGTTGAGCGTCGTCCAAGCCGTGCCGGGCCCGTGCCGCGCGAGGAACCGGCCCCGGGCTTCGGCTCCCATCGCCCGCATCTCTTCG
>JACQFU010000046.1 GCA_016199905.1 Candidatus Wallbacteria bacterium | reverse complement strand
CGCGTTGTCGTACTGCAGCTTCTGCGCGTCCTGGAAAACCCGCAAGGCATTCGAGTACTGGTCGGACTTTCGGTAGGCCTCGCCCAGGTTGTAGCACGTGACGAAGCTGGCCTTGTTTTGCTCCAGCGCCCGGGTGTAGAAGCCGATGGCCTCCTTGAACTTCTTTTGCTCGCAGCAGACGAGTCCCAGATTGTTCAAGATGGCGAAGTCCTTCGGACTGATGGCGTGCCCGGCGCGCAGGTGCTTTTCGGCGGCGGGGAAATCGCGTCTCTCGCGGGCCAGCTCGGAGAGGTAGAAATGGACGCGCTCGTTGTTGGGCGCCAGCTTCAGAGCCGCCTCGAAGCGCGCGCGAGCCCCCTGAGAATCCTTGGACTTCAAGAGCGCCAGCCCTACGTAGAGGTTTGCGTTGGCGTCGGAAGGCCGCTCCGCGAGCCCTTTTTCCAGGAGCGGCCGGGCCCCGACGATGTCCCCGGAGTTGAACAGCTCGATGCCGCGCTCCAGGGCGCCGCTGCCGCCAGGGCGAAGGCGCTCCATCCACTCGCGTGGCGCGCAGCCCGACGCAGCCAGGGCGGCCGCGGCCAGCAGCAGTACCGGGGCGATCGATCGATCCCGCATCGATCTGGTTTTCGGTATGGGGCGCCCTTTTGAGCAGCCCCTAATGGCCATGCCGAGCTGCGGCCTTGTGCGACGCCGCGTCCTCGCATTCGGCCGAGTACGAAGAAACCTTGTTCTTGCCCGTTGCCTTGGAGTAGTAGAGCGCCTTGTCGGCGAAACCGATCAGCTGCTCCTTGTTGGTGGCCGGGTCGCGCGGATGCGTCGACACTCCGATGCTGACCGTGACGGGCAGGGCCTTCTCTTGGTAGCAGAAACTCTGGGACGCGATCCGCTTCCGCAACCGCTCGGCAAAGATGAGCGCCCCCTCGCTGTCCGTCTCGGGAAGGATGACGACGAATTCCTCTCCGCCGTAGCGAGCCGGCAGGTCGATGGTCCGGACTTCGCGCCGCACCAGGGCCGCCACCTCTTGCAGGATGACGTCGCCGAACTGGTGGCCGTAGTTGTCGTTGATGGCCTTGAAGTTGTCGATGTCGAGCATCACCAGCGACAGGCACTTGTCGTGGCGGCGAGTGCGCTCGAACTCCTTCTCCAGTTGCAACTGGAAGAATCGATGGACGTAGAGGTTCGTCAAACCATCGCAGATCGCCATCGTGTAGTTGCGCGAGTTCTCGATGGTGATCGCGGCCTGGTTGGCGAGCGTCATCGCCAGTTGCTTGTCGTTTTCCGTGAATGCCTGGCCGTCGCGCTTGTTGGTGATGTTGATGACACCGATCCGCCGCTCGTTCTGGATCAGCGGCACGCACAGCAGCGTGCGGATGTTAGCGTCCCGATCGACCAGCGACTTGAACAGCTCGTTGCGGTGGCCGTCCGCTACTGCGACGGCGCATCCCTGCCGCAAAGCCCGACCCGCCACGCCCTCTCCAATCTTCAGCTTCGTGCTCACCTCGCCCGGCCTCGCGTCGGCTGGCTCGGGAAGCAGAAGCTTCACTTCCATCGAGTCGGTCTCCTCGTTGCAAAGCATGACCGAGCCACGCTCGGCCCGAAGAAGCTCCACCATCTTTGCCAGGATCAGGCGCAGGACGCTGTCGAGGTCGCTCACCATGTTCATGCCGCGGCTGATGGAGTTCAGGGCCTCCAGCTCCGCGATCTTTTCGTCGAGCTTCTCGTTGGTGAGCTGCAGGCGGGTCGAGCGGTCGACAAGGTCGCGGTTGGCTTGCTCGAGTTTCACCTGCTTGTCGCTGAGGTCGTTGGTGAGGCGGGCGTTGTTGATGGCGATGGCCGCCTGGTGGCTCATGGCCTCGAAGAGCAGCAGGTCCTTTCGCGTAAACGGGCATTCGCGGGCAGAGGCGTCGACGTAGATCGCTCCGAAGATGTTGGACTTCACTCGAAGGGGAGCACACATGGCGCAGCTGTTGGCGGCAGGCTGGGACGCCCGCCCTGCTTGCCCGGTTTCGGGGCCGTGCTGGCCCGGCTCCGGGTGGACCACGGCGCGGGCCATCGCCATCGCGCGGTTGCAGATCTCGAGATTGATGGCGCCCTTGGGCAGCGTTCCCTCGGAGGCGCGCGAGAGGTAGGTCTCCAGTTGCCGCGTGGCGTTGTAGAAAAGGATGTGGCCGCGTTCGGCGCGGAACACCGCCAGGAGCTTGCCGACCAGCAGTCTGAGGATCTGGTCGAGCTTCAAGGTCGAGTTGAGGCTGTAGCTGATTTCGTAGAGCGCCTGGAGGTCATCGAGCCTGCGAGCCAGCTCGGTATCCTGCACGGGCGGGACCACTCCCGGCGCAGTCGGCTCGTGGTGCACCAGCTCGTCGGCGAGCGACGCCATCGTCTGCTTCAGGGCCATCGCCTCCGCGCTGAACTCCGGGTTGTCCGTGATTTCTCGCAGAAGTTTCTCCAGCAGCGGCGGGTCGGGGTGCAGCAGGAAAATGAGATTGGCGGCTCCGCCGACGTTGACGATGTCTCCGTGATTGAGCCGCTCCCGGAGCACCTTCCTCTTGTTGACGTAGACGAAGTTGGTGCTCTTCAGGTCTTCGACCCAGAAATGGCCGGTCGACTCGACGATCTGCGCATGCTGCCGCGAGATCGAGTTCTCCTTGATCGCGATGTCGTTCTTCGGCAGCCTTCCGATGACGATGGGGGTCTTGTCGAAGAAGTACTCGCGCTCGACTCGGGCGGCTACGATGGAGATGACGTAGGGCATTGGGAGCGCGATCCGGTCGGTGGAAACCGGCCGGAAACACTATACCACGACCCGCAGGGTCGAGCTATCGCGCCCGTCCGGACTTCCCGCCGCGCACCGGAGCGAGCCGTCTTTCGAGGGCCTGGCGAGTGGCCTCGACCTTCGAAGGCGGCGACTTGGGATCTCGGAGGACCCGGAGGTACTCGGCCAGAGACTCTCCCCAAGGCAGAGACGTCAGAGGCACGGTGCCGGAAACGGACACCGCCGGCGCCACCGACGCCGTAGCGGGTGCTGTGCTTGGCTGCGCAGTCTGCGGGGGGCCTGCCGTCGCGGGCAACGCGATGGCCACCGCAAGCAGGAGCGCCGCGATCGGCGTTCGCGCTTTGCGCTCTACCGGCCTTCTTGCATCTGCATCCTTCCCTGGGGCGGATGCGCAAGAAGGCGTTCGCGCTTTGCGCTCACCCATTGCCGAGGGTGCGCTCGATGGTGTCGATGCGGTGCTCCAAGATGCGGAGCTTCTGCAGGACTTCGCGGCTGCCGCTCGTGTCCAGCGCGTCGATGCGGCCCTTGAGTTCCTCGGACTGCTCCTTGAGGCCCTGGATGGTTTGGGCCAGCGTGAGCAGCGAGCGGTACTGGCCGCCCATCGGAGCGCTCGCAATCGTCGGAGCGCCGGCACTGCCGGCCTCGAGGGCCTTGAGCCGGGCCTCGATGTTCTCACGGTTCTGCTCGACGCGCTTGAAGGTGCGGTCCAGAACGATGGCCAGCTCGTAGCGCGTGACCGGCTTGTTGCCCATGAACCGGTCCGTATGGCGCTCGATCAGCCCGGCGCTGACCATCCGCTCGACGGCCTTGCGGGCCCAGTGATCGACGGGGATGTCGCTGAAGAGGATCGGCTTGGGGAAGCCCGGGCCCTTGCGCGGGGCGCTGACGCCCGGCATCTCGTGGACGTACTCCTTCTTGACCCAGCCGCGGATGCCGTCGGCCGCGATGTACGAGTAGGTCTTGTTCGACAGATGCGGCAAAATGCGCACTTCGGTGCCCTCCGGCAACAGGCCGATGATGGTCGGCTTCTGTAAAACGTCGCGAAGAACCAGCGCACCGGGCCAGCTCGGATCTGCGCCGTCTCGAACGACGACGCCGACCGGGTTTGCGGCCGCCAGGGCCTGCGAGGTGAGCGGAACCAGCAGCAATGCCGCGAGGAGGAGGCTCGAGATTCTCATGAGTGAATGACGGGTTGCCGTCTCAGTCGCGCCGGAGCACACGGTTTCGGCTATCTCCTCTATCGGTTTCGCACGGGGCCGAGTTGAGGGCGGCGCAGCGTGATACGATTTCCTGCCAGTGGGCGCTTCCTCCAACATCGCGTTCGACGCGGAGTTCCTCGAACAGTACGAGATCCTCTCCGAGCTCTCCTCGGGCGGGATGGGCGTCGTGTTGCGGGCGCGCCAGCGATCGCTGGACCGGCCGGTGGCGTTGAAGTTCCCGCTCGTGACGGATGCCGAGGCCCTGGCTCGCTTCGAAAGCGAAGCCCGGATGCTGGCGAACCTGCACCATCCCTGCATCGTCGGAGTCTTCTCGTGGGGCTCCACCAGCGGCCGGCCCTACCTGGTGGAGGAGCTGATCGAGGGGTTCAGCTTGCGCGAGCTGCTCGCCAGACGGCGTTGTCTGCCCCAGCGCGAGGCTCTCGGCATCGCACACGACATCGCCGGCGCGCTCGCCTATGTCCACGCCCAGGGAGTCGTGCATCGCGACCTGAAGCCGAGCAACATCCTGATCGCCAGCGAGGGCGCGAAGCTGATCGACTTCGGCATTGCCCGCGATACGGGCCGCCGGGGAATGACCCAGGCTGGCGTGATCCTCGGCACCCCCGAGTACTTCGCGCCGGAAGTGCTCGAGGGAGCCACGCCCAGCGCCGCCGGCGACGTCTACGCCCTGGGCACGATTTTCTGGGAGATGTTGACGGGGGAGCTGCCGCTGCCGGCCAAGGACATCTCGACGATGTTGCGCAGGCGCGCCACCGAGGACGCGCCGCTCATCAGCGGCAAGATCCCAACCGTCACGCCCGTCCTGGACGAGTTGATCGGGCGGATGCTCGCGCGCGAGCCGGCCGATCGCCCGGCGCTCGCCGCTGGCGTCCTGCCGGTGCTGGAGACCCAACTTGCCGAGTTCGGTTCGATGTTCGTCGGGACTCCTGAAGGTCCGGGCGGCCCAGCGGAAAAGCGCACGGTCGGGGTCTCCCCGCCGGAGCCGCCTCCCGAACGCCGCGAACCTCCGACGTCGGTCTCCTCCATCCAATCGGCCGCCGGCCTCAAATCGGGGCGGCGAGAGTCGGCGGCGCCCGGACGTGCCGCGCGCCCGGCGGCGAGGAACGAACGTCCGGAGCCGTCGACTTCAAGGACGGCGGCGGCGGCGCTGGTCATCGCAGCGCTCCTTGGCGTGGGGGCATCTCTGGCGATGGCACTGCGCGGTCGCCAGCCGCCTGCCGTGCCATCGAGGCCGGCGGAGCCGTCAACCGCGACGGCGCCGCTCGATGCGGGACTGAGACGCAAGTTCGAGGCGCTTGCCGTCCAGGCTTTGGCGCCAGGCACGGCGCCTTCGAGATACGTCGCCTACTACCAGCTGCTCTCCGCCGAGGAGGAGGCCGGCCCGGCGGGCGCGGGTGCCGTCGCGCCGGAGAGGCAAGCTCGCATCCGTGGAACGCTCTTGCCCGCGGGCGCCGGGCGCGAAATCGCGGCCGCCGCTATGGTCAAGCTCGTGGAGACCGGAGGCGGCGCGCTGCCTCGGCAGGGGCACAGGTTGGCCGCCCGCGATCTGGCGGAGATCTACGCCCGCGAGGCCGCCTCGGCCTTGGTGGAGCGATTGGCTCCGATGGACTTCCACGCCATGGGCATCAACCTGGGCGTGCGGTTCGGAAAACTGGGGCCGAAGGACGTGCCGGGCCTCAAGCAAGCGGGCCAGGATTTTCTCGGCGGCGCGGGCCGGCTGCTGGAGGCGATGGAGGAGCAGCTCCCGGCGCTTGTGGCCAGTCAGGAAGTGCCTCTCGCGAAGCGGCAGGCGCTGGCCACTCGGCTTCTGGACGCTCTGGGCATCGAGCTGCTCTTCCGGCGCTCCGGCCTGCCTTCGCCGATCGAGCCGGACAAGGCGCTGGCCGGCGTGGTGAGCAGGCGAACGACCCGGTTGCCCGCCCACTTCTCCCGAGAATCGCCGACCAGCGCGATGGCACAACTTTGCGGAGTACGCGGACGGTGCCTGGACGTGATCGTCAATGAACGCAACAATGCCAACTACCTGCACAAAGACGCGCAGATCTGGTACATCGGCGCGCTCGCCGAGGATCAGAAGCTGGTTCGCACGAAAGAGGCGGAAACGATCTCCGAGCTGCAGATCCCATCTTGCAAGGAAGTGGTCTTCATCGGTTGGCTGCACGATCTGGACCCCGAGGATGCGTTGGCGCTCACGCTCACGCCCGCCGGCGGGGAGAGCGCGTTGACGCTGCTGTTCACTCGACCCGACTGCGCGGGCTCTCCCGATTCCGAGATGGCGTCGCAAGTGCGGGTCTCCACCGAGCTTCTGCCGCCCGGCAAGTACTCCGCCGTGCTGCGGGCCCGGCGGTTGCTGACCCAGCGCCGGTTCCTGGCGAGCCAGAACCGGATGAGTGCGGTGCTGTTGCGCCTTTCGATGGTCCTGCCGCGCGGGGAGTAGACACGCCGGGGCGTCAGGCGATACAACGGTCCCGTGCAGAGCCGGGAGTTCGACGTGTTCCTTTACGGGGCGACGGGCTTCACGGGCCGCCTCGTGGCTCGCGAGCTGGAGTCGCGAGGCGTGCGTTTCGCTATCGGCGGACGCGATCGGCCCAAACTCGAAACGCTGCGGTCGCGGCTGGCGACTCGCCCCGAGGCGATCGCCGTGGACCTCTCGGACTCCCATGCGATGCGGACCGCCTGCAGCCGGGCGCGAGTCGTGCTCACGTGCGCCGGCCCGTTCGCGCAGTTTGGAACGCCGGTGCAGGACGCGGCGCTGGCCAGCGGTTCGCACTTCATCGACGTGACGGGCGAGCATAACTACATGTGGAAGACCTTCGGCCGCGACGCCGAGGCGCGGGCTGCCGGAGTCGTGCTGCTCAACGCGGCGGGATTCGACGTGGTCCCGACGGACCTCTGCGCCTGGCTGGCGTGTCGAGGGGTGGAGAAGCCCCAGCTGGTGGAGATCGCCATCGCCACTTCCGGCTCGCCTCTGAGCCACGGCACGATGAAAAGCGCCGTGGCGCTGCTGGGCGCGGGCTGCGTCTGCTGGGAGGATGGCAACCTGGTCACGGAGCCCGTCGGGCACCACGCGCGCCACGTCCCGTTCCCGCCGCCGTTCGGGCCGCGGCGGGTCGTGAGCGTCCCGTGGGGCGACGTCGTGACGGCGCCGCGAACGACCGGCGCGCCCAACGTGCGGGTCTACATGACGATGCCGCGCCTGGCGGCCGGGGCGCTGCCGTTTCTGGGGCCCGTCTTGCCGGCCCTGGCACGTTCGCCGGCGCGGCGGCTGCTCGACTGGTATCTCGAATCAGCACCCGAAGGACCCTCCGACTCCGAGAGGACCGGTTCCATCTTTGCAATCTGGGCGGAGTCGACCGACGAGGGGGGGCGCCGGCAGTTCGCCGTGGTCGAGGGGCGCGATCCGTACGGGTTTACGGCTGTCTCTGCGGTCTGGTTCGCCCGGCAAATGGCGCAGCCCGGCTACGCTCGTTCCGGAGCGCTCACGCCCTGCCAGGCCGCGGACCCCGACGAGCTGGCCAGCTACCTGGCCGAGCGGGGCGTCACGAGCTTGAGCCCTCACCCTCCTCAGTTGGGCTGGTGACGCGACGATCGGGCGGCCGTACATTGGTTGACGGGCGCTGCGTCATGCCCGTATAATCCGGCCTCCCATGCCCAATCGCGTCGTGCTCGCGCTCGAAGTCAACGGCCATCGCCGTGAAACGGCGGTGCGGCCCTACGACGTGCTGCTCGACGTGCTTCGCGAGAACTTGAACCTCACGGGGACCAAGCGGGGATGCGACATGGGGACCTGCGGCTGCTGCACGGTCGTCATCGACGGCAAGCCCGTGCTCTCGTGCCTCACCCTGGCGTTGCAGTGCGAGGGCAAGAAGGTCACGAGCATCGAGGGGCTCTCTCCGGGAGCGCACCTGCATCCCCTGCAGGAGTGCTTCGCGGAGGTCGGCGGCAGCCAGTGCGGCTTCTGCACGCCCGGTTTCCTGATGACCTGCTCGGCGTTCCTCGACAAGAACCCGAACCCTTCCGTCGAAGAGATCAAGGAAGCCATCAGTGGAAACCTCTGCCGCTGCACGGGCTACGTGAAGATCGTCGAGGCCATCCAGGCCTCCGCCGAACGGTTGCGGGCCCGCCGCGCTTCCGGGGAGACCGCCGATGGCCGCTGATGCGGAGTTCAAGGTCATCGGTCGGCGGCTTCCGCTGGTCGACGGCCTGAAGAAGACGACGGGCCAGGGCGTTTACACCGACGACATCAAGCTGCCCGGGATGCTGGTCGGCAAGGTGCTGCGCAGCCCCGTCGCCCACGCACGCATCAAACGCATCGACACGAGCAAGGCCGAGGCGATGCCCGGCGTCCGGGCCGTGGTCGTGGGCAAGGAGAACCGCGCCAACTTCGGAGTGCTCCCCGTCAGCAAGGACGAGACGGCGCTGGCCGTCAACAAGGTCATCTTCATCGGGGACCAGGTCGCCGCCGTCGCCGCCGAGGACGAAGAGATCGCCCTCGACGCCCTGGCTGCCATCGAGGTCGACTACGAGCTCTATCCGGCTTTCCTCAAGCCCGAGGAGAGCTTGAAGCCCGTCGGCGATCGGGCCCACAAGATTCACGAGAAGACCGTGGGCGAAACCAACATCCACAAGAAGGTCGACCAGGACTTCGGC
This sequence comes from Candidatus Wallbacteria bacterium, assembly GCA_016199905.1. Lineage (GTDB taxonomy): Bacteria > Muiribacteriota > UBA6191 > JACPRK01 > JACPRK01 > JACPRK01. Next base: position 2,314 of record JACQFU010000046.1, on the reverse strand, counting down.
GACGTGGAACGCGCGTTCGCCGAGGCGCGCCTGGTCAAGCGAAACCATTTCGAGTTCGGCGGCGTGACGCACGCTTTCACGGAGCCGCACTGCGTCATCGCCAGCTACGACGCTTCCGGCCGGCTCACGGTCTGGTCGGCCACACAGGTGCCGCACTACGTGCATCGCGCGCTGGCGGAAGTGACCGGATTGCCGATGCACCGCATCCGCGTCATCAAGCCGATGGTCGGGGGCGCGTTCGGTGGCAAGAGCGATCCCTTTCCCCACGAGATGGCGGCGGCGCTGCTCACGATGAAGTGCGGGCGCCCGGTGAAGATCCTCTTCGATCGGGAGGAGGTCTTCATCAGCCATCACGGCCGCCATCCCACGAAGACCGACATCGCCGTGAGCTGCGACGCCTCCGGCGACCTCACGGGCCTCGACCTGGCGGCCCTGATCGACGGGGGCGCCTGGGGCAGTTTCGGCGTCGTGACGACCTACTACAACGGCGTCCTGAACGCCGGCCCCTACAAGCTGCAGAACTTCCGCTACTCCGGCACGCGCGTCTACACGAACAAGCCGCCCTGCGGCGCGATGCGCGGCCACGGGGCCGTGAACTCTCGCTATGCTTTCGAAGTGACCCTCGACGAGATCGCCGAGGAGATCGGGATGGATCCGTGCGAGCTTCGGTTCAGGAATTTCCTGCCTCCCCACACCACGACCGTCAATGAGTTTCGGATCACGTCCAACGGAGTCGCGGACGGGCTGCGCGAGGTGATGCGGCGCAGCGATTGGAAGTCCAAGCACGGCCGATTGCCGTTCGGCCGCGGTGTGGGTGTGGCGTGCGGCTTTTACATCAGCGGTTCGGCGCTGCCGATTCACTGGAGCAAGCTGCCCCAATCCACCGTCCATCTGAAGATCGACATGGATGGCGGCGTCACGGTTCACAGCGGTGCGGCCGACATCGGCCAGGGAAGCGACACGATGCTCGCGCAGTGCGTGGCGGAGGTCCTCGGCATCGGCCTGGAGCGAGTCCGCGTCTATACCGCCGACAGCGATATGGACCCCGTCGATCTGGGCAGTTACTCCAGCCGCGTGACGTTTATGGCGGGCAACGCCGCGCGCCGGGCCGCAGAGCAGATTCGCGAGAAGCTCATCGCAGCCGCCTCCCGGCTCACGGGCCATCCCACGGAGGGGTTCGTGCTGGCCGGCGAGAGGGTCGTCTACGCGCCGAACCCGGCAGTGAACGTCGGGTTTCCGGACGCGCTGGCGGAGGCGCTGGCCAATAGCGGCGCGCTCATCGCGAAGGGCTCCTACCAGTCTCCGCCGATGGGCGGCAAGTTCAAGGGCGCTGCGGCGGGCCTCTCTCCGACCTACAGCTTCCAGGCCTACATTGCGGAAGTGGAGGTCGACCTCGACACGGGCTTCCCCTCGGTGAAGAAGGTCTGGGCGGCCCACGACTGCGGCCGCGCGCTCAACCCGATCGCCGTCGAGGGACAGATGGAAGGCAGCATTCACATGGGGCTGGGCCAGTTCATGAGCGAAAACTTCCGCTATCACGGAGGCAACATCCTCAATCCGAACCTGCTCGACTACAAGGTCCTGTCTCCCAAGGAGATGCCCGAGGTCGAGTGCGTGCTGATCGAGTCGAACGACCCGGAAGGTCCTTTCGGGGCAAAGGAGTCGGGCGAGGGGCCGCTGCTGCCGATCCTGCCGGCAGTGGCCAACGCCATTTACGACGCCGTGGGCGTGCGGCTCTATCGCCTGCCGGTCACGCCCGAGGACGTCCTTCTCGGGATGCAGAAGAACCGCGCAGCAGGCCGAGAGGCCGGCCGCCGCGGCTCCCGGGAGGTCGAGGGCTGACCATGCTGCTGCCGCGTTTCGAGCTGCATCGCCCGGCCACGGTCCGGGAGGCCGTGGAGATTGCCGCGCGATTCGGAGCCGACTGCGACTTCGTTGCGGGCGGCACGGACCTGCTGCAGAACTACAAGAACCGGCTGAACCCGAGGCCTCACCTGGTGAGTCTGGCAGGGCTGGGCGAGCTTCGCGAGCTGACGCCGGTGCGAGTGGGCGCTCTGGTGACGCTGGCCGAGCTCGAGGACAGCGCGGTGGCGCGCCGGACGATGGGCGTGGTCGCGTCTGCCGCAAGCAAGGTCGCCTCGCCGCTGGTGCGGCAGACGGCCACCGTGGGAGGCAACCTGCTGGTCGAGACGCGCTGCTTCTTCTTCAATCAGAGTCCGCTCTGGCGGGAGTCGAAGGGGTTCTGCATGAAGGCCGACGGAGACGTCTGCCTGGTGGTGCCGCAGAAGGAAAAGTGTTACGCGACTTTCTCCGG
>JACQFU010000045.1 GCA_016199905.1 Candidatus Wallbacteria bacterium | reverse complement strand
GGTTGCAGTGCGCCCACGCCCAGCCGTGCGCCGTCCGCGCCCCCTCGATGTGACCGAGCATCCCCGTTACGCCCGACACTTCGAACTCTTCGTCGGCGACGTGCACCCGCCCGCTCACCCGCAGGTCCGCCAGCGGACAATGGTAGCTGCTCTTCGCCAAACCCAGGGTCCTCGCCAGCGGCGGAACGTGCGAGAAGTGCCTGCCCCTGTCTTCCCACTTCAGCTCCCAGGCGATCGTCCCTGCGCTCCCCTCGGCGCCTGCGGCGTGAAGGCTGGCCCCGGAGTGACGATACGCCCCCGGATCCCCCGTCTCCAGCTCCTCCAGGGGCCGCGCGGCCTTCGCCTGCGTGACGCGGTCTCCGTCGAAGAAGACGGCCCACGTCGCGGCTTCGCGCCGCGCTCCGTCCAGCAGCGTGTACCGGAACCACAACGCCCGCCCCGGCCCCACGTCCACCATTCCGAAGTAGGTCTCGTAGTGCGGCCGCGGCCCCGGGAACACCCGCGCGAAACCGGGGGGAATCGCGCCCGGCGCACTCCCCCTCCGGGGGAGCGGGATCGCTGGACCCGATGCCTCCGGCCCTGGACCCGTTCGTGCGCCCGGCGCACTCACCGCATCCCTCGAAGCGCCCGAGGAATGGCCCGCGCCCGCTTCAGCAAGTCGTGCCCGTATAGCAGCTCCACCACGGCGTCCGCGAACTCGCGCCGCTCCGGCCCGTAGGGGTACCACCCGTCCTTGGGTGCCGTCGAACCGTCGATGCTGATCCACTTCGGATGCACGTAGGTGAGCAGCCCCGCGTCGCCGTGAGTGTAGCCGTGGCCCGACAGGCCCGTACCGCCCCAGGTCGTCTCGGGCGCCGCGTGCGAGAAGAGCACGTCGTTGACCCAGACGTTCCCCGCCCGCAACCGCCGCGCAAGCGCTTCCGCCCCGGCCAGGTCGCGCGTCCAGATCGAGGCGCCCAGACCATAGACGCAGTCGTTGGCCAGCCGCACGGCCTCGTCCTCCCCGGCATACGCCATCACCGGCACGACCGGACCGAACGTCTCCTCCCGCATCACCGCCATCGTGTGATCGACGTTCGCCAGCACGGTCGGCTCCAGGAACCAGCCGCCGCTCGCCGCGAGCCTTGCCGGCGCCTCTCCACCGCAAACGACTCGCGCGCCCCGGTGCACGGCGTCCTCGATCTGCGCGCACACCTTGGCCCTCTGGGCAGGATTGATCAGCGGTCCCACGCTCGTTGCCGGCTCGGCCCCGTCGCCGACCACCAGCCGCTTGCAGGCCGCCGCCAGCCGCTCCACGAACGCGTCGTGGATGCCGCGCTCCACGTAGACCCGCTCCACGGCCGAGCAGCCCTGCCCGCAGTTCATCACCGCTCCCCAGAGCACACCCTCCGGCGCCGTCGCCAGGTCCGCGTCGGCCCGGACGATTGCGGGGTCCTTGCCGCCAAGCTCCATCGACGCGGGAATCCCGCGCTCCGCCGCCGCCCGCCCTATCGCCAGACCCGTCGGCACGCTGCCCGTGAACGCCACCTTGTCGATCGCGGCCGCCACCAGCGCCGCGCCCGTCCGGCCGTCGCCGGTCACGACGTTCACGACGCCCGGCGGAAGACCCGCGTCCGTCAGGAGCCGCCCGAGCAGCAACCCCGTGAAAGGCGTCCACTCCGAAGGCTTGAAGACCACGGTGTTGCCGGCAGCCAGCGCCTGCAGCAGCTCGCCCATCGGGATGGAGAACGGAAAGTTCCAGGGGCTGATGAGCCCCACGACGCCGTACGGCTCCCAGACCTGCCGCACCTTCTTGAGGAAGAACGTCGGCTGCTTGAGCACCACTCGCCGCTCGCGCAACAGCTTGGCCGCGCGAGCGGGCATGAACTTCAAGCACTCCAGCGCCTCGACAACCTCGAAGTAGCTCTCGACCAGCGGTTTCCCGGTCTCGCGAGTGATGGTGGCGACGATCGCGCCGCGCCGCTCCACCAGCAGCCTCCGCAGCCGAGAAAGCGCCTCTCGCCGCCCGCCGAGCCCCGCCGCCTGGCAGAACTCCGCGATCGGCTTCCCGTCGACCGGCGAGAGCTTCGCCGCCAGCTCCTTCCCCGCCACCCACTCCCCGCCAATCAGGAGCCGCCCATCCAGCGCGGCCTCACCCCTCGGAAGATGTACTGACTCCATAATGTGACCCCGTCCGGCGCTCGCTACTTCTCTTTCAACTTCTCGGCGAAGGCCGTCACCTTCGCCTTCACCCGCGGGTCCAGCGCTTCGTTGGCCAGCAGCATCGCCGTCAGCGTGCGCGCCAGCTTGCGCTTGCCCAGGCCGGCGCTCGCCCGCGCCAGCTCGAGGATCGCGCCGGGTTCGTCCGGCGTGTTGAGACAAGCTTTCCACAGTTCTCCGTAGGCCCCCGCGTAGTCCTTCTCCGCCAGATGCACCATGCCCAGCCGCCGGTGCAAGTCCTCCGTCCACTGGAGCTGGCTGACGATGAACCGGGCGATCGACCCCGCTCCGCCGTGGTCCCCCTTCTCGAGGTAGTTCTTCCCGTGTTTGACGAACTTTTCCAGGATCTGCAGATGCAGCCCGAAGATGCGAAAGTAGGTCGCGAGCACGCTCTCCACGTCGCCGGCGGCTTTCGCCCCCTTGAGCTGCTCCGACAGCATGTAAAGGAAGGCCCCCTTCTCCACCACCTCCGCGGGCGGCTCGTGGCGCTCCGCCGACTGCGCGGTCAGTCGCGACATCAGGAAGTGGGCATGCCCGTTTGCCGGGTCCCGGTCGAGCAAACGTTTCACGAGCTCGAGCGCCGCGTCCTCCTGCATCTCCGTCATCGCCCTGAGCGCCTCGACCAGCACCAGCTCGTCGTCCTTCGTCTCGTCCTTCATCTCCAGCTGGGGAACGAAGCCGATGGTGACGCTCAGGTCGTCCTTGGGCGCAGGCAGGGCCTTGACGCGATCCGAGAGCGCCGAGTGCAAGAGCGGGCGTTTTTCGATCTCGCGCCAGGAGAGGTTTCGGGCGATGGTGCCGAGGGCATACAGTCCGGAGCGGGGCCCGGCCTCGTCCCTGGAGGAAAGCAATCGGGCCAGCCCCGCGGCCTCGGACAGGTGGCCCAGGTTCCAGAGCGCCACGATCGCGTTGGCGCGGATGCGCGGATTGCCGTGGCCCGTGAACGGCTGCACCATTGCGCCGACTTCGAGGCCGCCCACGTTATCGAGGGCCTCCACGGCATTGGCCACCACGCGCTCGCTGGCGTCGCCCAGCTTCCTCTGCAGAAACGTCAGGTTTCCCTGGTGGCTGATCGCGCCCATCGCGCTGACGATTGTGGACCTCAACAGCTCGTGGTCGCTCGACTGGTACAGGTTCTCCAGATCGCGCAGGACCGGCGCCCCCCCGACCCGCGCGTAAGCGGTCGCGGCCTGCACCCGGACCTGCGGAT
>JACQFU010000367.1 GCA_016199905.1 Candidatus Wallbacteria bacterium | reverse complement strand
TTCGCTGGATACCCCATAGATGCGACGAAAGACGCGATCCGCTTCCCTGGCCAATTGAGGCCCGGATGCAACGCTCTCTTTGAACAGCCCGCCATCGACTCGGCCCTCGACCCGCGCCAGGCCCCCAGCGTCCGTCGCCTGGACCTTCACTGAAAAGATCGTGTCCTTCAAAACAGCGCCCTCGGCGGGCTCGACGATCCGGACCGCCGGGATCGATGCCTCTCCCGGGACGGCGATCGTGACCATCGCCTCGTTGTTGTCACGGTTGGTGTCGCCCGACTCGCCATCGGGGTCCACGACGACCTTGAGCTGGTGGGTCCCCGGCGCCGCCTTCCACGGCAGGACGACCGAAGCCGAACCGGTCAGCGGCACGTCTCGCACGACCTCGCGGGCCAGCTCCACCGCTGCCTCGCCGGGCCTCGAGCCTTTTAGCGCGACCGTAACGTTTGGAGTGCGCGTGGCCCCGACGTTGCGAATTTCGGCCGAGCATGAATTGGCGTTCGTCGCCTGGCCCCAGCTGGAATGGGGCCCCCTCGGAGCCCTCGCCGACGAAGCCGACGAGCAGGTGGCTCTCGGGAGGAGGTTTGCCGCAAACAAGCTTCACGAGAAGCGGTTTCTCGCCGTGGTTGCGGACCGACACGCCGAGCCGCTGATCGTAGTCGCGGCGGATGTTGGCGCCGTAGCGCGTCAACCCGAAGGCGAGGCCCTTGACGCGCGTCACGGTCCTCACGGGACCGCCGCGCTCGTCGATATCTCCTGCGCCCAGCGACGTCGGTGTCGTCGGCGCCTGAGCGGCGGCGGCATCGGGCCCGGGCGCATCGACGAGCGTCCCGGTCGTGAGGGCCATCGGTGCGGTCGTCACGTCGAGGGCGGCGGTGGTCGCAGTCAGGGCGATCGCCGTGGAGAGCACGGCGGTCGAGGGGGGCAAAGGGCCTGTGCCGATCGGTTGAAACTGGTAGACCTTGCCCGGTAACAGATCGGTCAGAACGACCTGGCGAAGCACGCCGCTCTCGCCCACGGCCTCCTGCCAGGGGATCTCGCCGGCCGGCCGGTAGTGCACCCGGGAAGGGCCGAAGCGCGGACCGGCCCAGCCAATCTTGAGCGTGCTGCCCGAAAGGACCGCGCCGTCTTGCGGCTCCAGGTCGAAGTACTCGGAAACACGAACTTTGCGCGTCACGGACCCCGTGTTGCCTTGGCCGTCGACCGCGGTGAAGACCAGCTGGTGCTCGCCGCCACCGAGGGCCTGCCACGCCACGGGAAATTCGAAGGGCGGCGTGTATCCGATCCCCGCCGGCCGACCATCGATCGCGAGAGTCAGCCGCGCGATCTTCGAGCCCGCGTAGCTGATGGCGGCAGCGCGGGCCGGCTCGTCACTTTGGATGAGCTGCCCCTCGGCCGGGAAGTGGGCGAGCACCCGCACGCCCTTTCGCTCGGCGGCGCCGATCGCCTCCACCCACGTCCGGGCGAAGCTGCGCGCGCCGCTGACCCCTTGCAGCAGCGCCGAGGCTGCGTAGACACCCTCCGCTGCGTAGCGGAAGGTCCGCGACACGCCGGCTGGAAGCTCCAGATCGATGCGCCCGTCGCCGTCGGCGTCGACGCCCGCGCCTGCCGCTTTCTCGTAGGGCGGCAGCTCCTTGCGCCAAAAGGTGACCCGTGTCGGATCGGCCGGATCGACGGCCGTGACGAGTTCCTCCGCGACGATCGGGCGCCCTGCGACGTCGACCATCACGTAGCCCGGAGAGAGGCTGCTGTTGTTGTTGCCCCACTCCTCGACCTCGATGCGGTAACGCGTTGGGCCCTTGGCCTCGAGCCGGATGTCGGCGAAGGAACCCGGGCCAAGCCCCTGCTCGTGGACCATGCGTCCCGATCGGTCGTCGAAGATCCTCACCAAATACTCGATCGGGCTGTTCATCCGGACGGCGAACTTGCATGCTCGGACGACGTTGAACACGAAGCGGTCGCGATCGCCCTGCTGGTCGATCTGGAAGGGCTGCGCCTCTCCCATCCGCAGCACCCTTGGCGGATCGTTGCGCAGCGGGACGCGCTCGCGGGGCTCGGCGCGCCTCAGCGCAAGCTTCATGCTGTAGGGCTGGACGGAGCTGTTGTTGTCGCCCCACTCGCGCACTTCGAGGAAGTGCTCGCCCGGGAGCACCGGGATGTTGACGCCGGCCAGAGTGTTCGGTCCCACGCCCTGCTCCCCGATCACATTGCGCTTGGCGTCGCGCACGCGCACGAGAATCTCGGTCGGCCCCTGCCCGGACACCGACAACCAGCCCGGGTGGTCGACCGCGAACCGGTAGAAGTCGACATCGCGAATCGGCAAGATGCTGCCGCGGATCGGCTCGTTCAACTCCACGGGCGTCGCCGCGTCGGCCGTCTCGTTACGCTCCTCGGACTCCATCTCGTCGCACGGCTCGAAGCTCGTCGAGACGATGCAGGGAAAGGGGGAGCAGTTGTTGTCGCCCCACTCCCGGAGCTCCAGGGTGACGATCTGCGGACCCTCGAGGTGGACAGCCGTATTGCCCGGTGAGCCGGGTCCGGCGCCGACCTCCGCCACGACCCTGCCGTCTGCCGTGCGCAGGCGCAGCAGCGTCTCGATCGGGCCTATGGCCCGGGCGTGGAGGACGCCCTGGGTCGGGACGGCTACAGCAAAGTGATCGAAATCGCCCGTCGGAAAAATCGTCGTTCCACACAGCCCGCCTAGATCCAGGGTCCGCCTGGGCCGGCTGGCCCGGCCCGACGCCCACGTCGCCAGCCGATTTGCCCTCGCTGTCGATCAGCCGCACCAGCCGCTCGATGTTGTTGGCCCCAAGCGTCAGCCGGACATGGGCCGGTCTGCCGATCTCGAAGCGATACCGATCGACGTCGCCTAGCGGGTAGATCAGGCCCCGGGTCTCCTCGCCGATGCGTATCAGCCGTCCCTCGGCGTCGAGCGGCTCGGCCGGATCGAACACGGGGGTGAACCGGACCTCCAGCGGCATCGGCTTCGCAGAACAATTGTTGTTGCCCCACTCCTCGACGCTGGCGACGAAATCCCCGGCGAGCACGTCGGCCTCGATGACGTTCTCGGAGCCGGCGCCCACGCCACGCTCGGCAATCCTCTTCGCCTCGCCGTCGTAGAGCCGCAGCAACGTCTCGATTCCCGAATCGCCGCCCAAGGTCAGCTTGAGGTGCCCGGGCATCGGCGCCCGGAACTTGAAGAAGTCGCGGTCGGCCGGCTTGGAGATCGTCAGCCTCACGGTCGTGCCCGGGTGGATCTCCTGGGGTGCGCCGATGCTGTCGTTCGGCTCCTGTTCGTCGATCGTCTGGGTCGGATCGAGCCGGATTTCCACCTGGGCCCCGCGGGCTAGATCGACCGGGACGGCCGAAGGCTGGTGGCCCGCAGCCTCCGCGTGGACCGTGACGAGCCGGCGGCTGGCCGAGAGCATTCCCCGGTCGTCCGCCCAGTTGATCCGGGAAAGTTTCAGGTTGGGAAAGGACGCGGTGCCGCCTCCGCCAGCCGTTGCGTCCGCCATCCTTCCCGTCGGCCAGCACTCGGCCACCGTGACCCGCGCCCCCTGGATTCCCGCCCCGGTCACGGCGTCGAGAACGCGCACGGTCAGCGACACGTCCTGCTTCACGCGCTGCAGCGTAAGCTCGATGGCCGCGGGAGACGCATGAATCTCGACGTCGAAGGTCTTGTCGGCGCACCCGTAGGCGGAGGCCTCGACCTGATACTTTCCAGGCGGCACCTCCTGGATAGCGAACTTGCCCTGGAAGTCGGCGGTCAGATCGTAGCGGCCCTTCTGCGCGGCGACGACTTCGACGGGGATGAACGCCAGCCGCGCGCCCGCGAGCGGACCGCGAGTGTCTTGCTCGATGACGCGGCCTTCGACGGCCCAGAGCCTGGTCGGCGTGAGTACGATCTTCAGATCGTCCCGGCGGCCGTCGGGCAAGTTGACTTCCTGCGTGAGGCGATCGAACCCCGATTGTTCGATGGTGAGCCGGTAGGCGCCCGCGGGAACGCCGTCGAGTGTCAGCTTGCCGTCGGAGCCGGTGGCGGCGTATCTGCCGCCCAGACGCACGATCGTGTCGGCGAGCGGTTTGTCGTCGACGGCGCTGACGACCTCCACGACCAAAGGGCCTGGCGCCAGGCGTCCCGCCGGTCGAGGGGCGGCGATCGCGATGGCCGTTGCCGCCATGACGGCGACGACCCTCGCGAGAAATCGGAGAGAGGAGTCTGAGAGACGCATTTGGCCTCGCGCGGCTCGGCCACGCCCCCGGTCGAAAATGCAGAACGGATAGAGGTGTTCGGTGACTGAACGAATCTCCCCAGTGAAGGCAGTCTGGCACGCGCTGCCCTGGATGTGCAAGCCGGGGGCGCCGGACAGGTGCGTTCGCGACAACTGGGAGAGAGCTGCGGGACTGGGCCCACTCCTCCTCGCCGTACACTTCCTGGACTAATCAGTCAGCCGCAGTCCTGGCTTCAACGCTGCTGGCCCTCGCCGGTGAGCAGCTCGAGATTGACCTGAGGAGGCTTTGCGCCCATGGGTGCGGCCCCCGTGGCCGCGGCAGGCGGGCCTGCAGCCGTGCCCCGGCCGCCCGCGCGTTTCATCGCATCGGCAAGAGCCGCCTTCACCTTCTCGCGCTGCGCTTCGAGGCTCTTGAGTTCCTCCTGGAGCTTGGCGAGCTGGCCGTCCAGATCGGCCAGTGCTGCCTGCAATTTCTCGATCGACCCCCCGTCGGGCCGCATTGCCTGGGCCAGCGTCGCCTTCGCTTGCTCGCGATCGGATTCGAGGCTCCGCAGCAGCACGGCCAACTTGGCGAGGCGCCCGTCGAGCTCCGCCAGCGTCGCCTCGATCTTCGGGACCTCGTCGGACTTGGCTTGCATGGCCTGGGCCAGCGCCAACTTCACCTTGTCGCGCTGCCCCTGCAGGTCCTCCATCTCCGTCCGTACTTTCGCAATCCGGGCGTCGAACTCTGCGACCGTTTGCTGCAGCTTGTCGATCGCCCCTTTGTCGGGCTGCATCGCCTGCGAGAGCGTGGCTTTCACTTGGTCGCGCCGGCTCGAGAGTCCACTGAGCTCCGCGCCCACCTTGGCGATGCGGTCGTCCAGCTCCTTGAGCGTCGCTTCGAGGTTGGCGATCTCCTTGGCGTCCTTCCCCGGTGTTGGGGGAGGCGGCGCCAGGAGCCTGGCGCGCCTGGCCTCCAAGACTCGCAGCTCGGTCTGCAACTTCGATATCTGGCCATCCAGGTTCCGGAGGAACTCCCGGAGCTTGGTAGCGGACCCCTTGTCCTGTTGCATCGTCTGCGCCAGAGACTGCTTCGCGGCCGCGCGCTCCGCCTCCAGTGCCCCCATCTCCTTGCGCACGCCCGCGATTTGCTCGTCGAGGTCCTTCATCGACTCCTGGAGTTTGCCGACCTCCTTGCTCTTGGCTCGCATGGCCTTCGCGAGCGCTTCCTTCATTTTTGCCCGGGCGCCTTCGAGGTTCCGCACCGTTGCGCCCAGCTTGGCGACCCGCGCGTCGAGTCCCGCGAGCGCGTCCTGCAGCTTCGCAAGGCGCTGCTTGTCCGCGCGCAGCTCCCCCGCCAGAGCGGCCTTGACCTTGGCGCGCTCGCCCCGAAGCTCAGACAGTCGCTGGCGCAGCTTGGCGATCTGGCCATCCAGAGCCGCTATCGTCTGCTTGATCTTGGCAGCGTCGCCCCCGGCGGGCGACGGACCTTCTGCTCCCGCGGCGGCGAAGAGTCCCAGAGTCAACCCCAAAAGGAATGCCGCAGTTCGAATTCGCATCTCCAGATCCTCCTTGACGCCATGAGCGCGAGACCCGGAATCGCCCCGCCGCTCCCAGCCTATCACCCCGCGAGCGGTTTCGTCATGTGCGCCCTATTGATGCTTCTCATGAAGTGGAGTACGCTTTCGCGTTGGGTCCCATTCCCTCGCACTGCGGAGGCCGCGCAGACGTGACCTTGGTTAGACTCGAAGGAGCCGTTTACTCCTCAATTCGCGCCGGCGCGCTCGCCGGGCTGATGCTGTCGTCATTCTGCGGTTGGTGTTCGGCGGAGAGCTACCGCGTCCAGCTGGGCGATCTCCCGCCCGTCTACGTGCCCGACGTCTGGTCGTATGGACTGCAGATCGAGATCGATCCTCCGCCCGCCAAGTCTCTCTCCGCGCTGGGACCGGTTCGCAATGCAGGGAAGCTGGCCTTTCCTCCGCTACCGGCCGGCGGCGATCGCACGGCCGTGAAGCTCGCTCCGCCTGCAAAGCCAGGGCCGCCGACGAGCCAGGTTCTGGCCGACGAATTCCTCCTGCCATCGAAAACCCCGCCCACCAAGGACTTCCTCGCTCAGATCGCGAAGGCCTACAACGTGACCAAGCCCGCCGAGCAAGAGGCTGTCTGGAAGTGGTACCAGCAGGAGCCGGCCACTCTTGGCAACGTGGAGCGCCTGGACAACGCGTTCATCCGCTACACGATGGCCGCGAGCCTTCAGAAACCTGCCGGTCTCAACCCACAGGCGACGGGCGGTACGGTCAACGCCCCGTTCCCGCTCGCCATGCGCAAGACGCCCTTTGGCGCCCGGACGGCCACAATCTACAAAGGAGCGGCCGTCACCATCCTGCCACCCCCGGACGGGGCCTGGTATCGCGTGGATACTCCGCAGGGCCCTGGCTGGCTTTGCGGCCTCTGGATCGACGCCAAGTGAAGCCCTCCCGGCTCGACGTTCGGCCGCCCGCCCGTCTCGGCCTGAGGGCGCGTCATGGATTCAACCTGGTGGGTCTCCTCCTCCTCTTGTTCGTCCTTGGCGGATCGATGCTCTTCGTCTCGCGGCTGGCAAGGCAGGCGGGCGTCACGGGATACTGGTATCACGACGCGCAGCAGGCGCAGAACCTGGCCGACTCCGCTCTCAAGGCGACATTGCTCGCGCTCCGGGAGGCGAGCAGTGCGCAACTCGCGCAGGCCGCCCCCTGGAATGCCGCGGCGCTGGTCGCCGTCCATGACGCATTGACGGGTGCGTCAGGCGCGGCAGGCCCGATCACGCTGATGAGCGACAGCTCGGCCGCCACGCTCGCGCCGGCCATCGCGAACCAGCTCGAAGACCTCGCCGACTTCTCGCCCTCGGTCGAGGTGACGCTCAAGGTCCTCGACGCCCAGCCGCTCTGGACTGGCCTGCTCGAGGGCGTGCCGGCCGACGCCGCGGAGAAGCGAGGCGCCGTGCAAGTCGTCAGCAAGGCGTCGGTCAAGCGCCGCTCGGCGATGCGCGTCACGCGCTCGATCCTCGTGGAGAAGGAGTACAAGGTCGTCAACGTCCTGCCCGCGGTGCTCGGTCGTTTCGCGCTCTTCGTCCAGACCGGCGAGGGGCAAGATCCCAACTTCGTCAGCGTCCAGTTCGACTCCGAGACGGGAGACGGCACTCCGGGCGCAGGTGGCGCCGCGCTCGAGATTCAGTCCCGAGTCTCGGCGCCCTACGTCGCGGCGGGCACGCGCCGCCTCGACCGCTCCTCTCTCTCCGCCGCTTCGGCGGGTCCGAAGTTCCTCGACTCGCAGGGGTGGGTCTACCTCGGCGGCGGGGACAGCGCGTCGACCTGGAAGCTGAGGCTGGCTCACGGTTACGGCGATGGCGGCGAATCGCCCCTGCTGCCGGGCGATCGGGCGCGCATCGCCTTCGGCGGGTCGCCCGCCGTGGACTCGGCCTTCCTCGGCCGCTTCAAGGCTGCGCTCGACGCGCTCGGTCTCTGTCAGATCGAGTTCGTCGAGCCCGCCGACGGCCTCTACCATTTCCACCACGGGTTCGCGGCCAACTACGAGCTGATCGGTCTGGAGCCGACCATGTTCCCGACCGTCCAGTCCGCCCCGGGCGCGCGCCTCAAGCCGGACTTGGGGCCCGGCGACGCATCGTGCCTGCGGCTCTTTGGGTCGGCGCCGTCTCTCTCGCCGACGATCGTGTTCGGGCCGGTCCAACGAGTCTACGCTCGACGCGCCGTTTTGCAGGGAACGTTGCAGCCCGGGACAACGTGCGCGACTCCCGGACGATTGGCGTTCACCCTGTTTCGGCTGCCCGAGCACGCGGCCGGGGTCCGTGGGCTCCTCACCTCCGCGTTCGGGACCGATCAGGCCTACGACGCGTGGGGTACCGCGGTCGTGGAGGAGCCCTACGCGCAATCGCTGAACGTCGTCCTGGACGCACAGGGGGCGGGTGAGTACGGGCCAATGGGAGTGCTCGACCGCGTTCCGGAGACACCAGGCACAGCGCGGTACTCCTCGGCGCTCCTGCCCTGGCTGGGGCAGCTCCCGGCTCCGGACGGCCTTCCGCAGGAGGCCCTCCAGAAGCTCTGGAACGGCGAGGCCGCCGTGCCTCGACTCTTCGAGGGGAACCTCTCCCGCGGCATCCCCGCCTTCCTCACTGCGCTGCGCGAGAGGATGGCGTTCCGTCTCAGGCCCGAAGCGGCACGCAACCTTCTCTTCGCCGGACCGACGCTGAAGGTCCCGGGCATCGCCCTGGTGGAGCAAACGGAGCCTTTCAGTATAGGGCCCGTCGACCGGGTCGCCTCGGGCGGCATCCTGGTGACGAGGGGGCCGTTGAGCATTCACGGCAATATTCGCCGCGGCGCCGGGAACGAACCGCTGA
>JACQFU010000366.1 GCA_016199905.1 Candidatus Wallbacteria bacterium | reverse complement strand
TCGAGCAGCGGGCCGCTCACCGCCGGATCGTCGACGCTGTCGAACACGCCGAAACGTCCGTCAGTGGCGGCGGTGTTCGGCAGGAAGGCCGTGACGCGGCCGATAATTTTGCCGCCCTCTTCATGCACGAAGGACTGTCCGATGTGGGTCTTCCAGAACGGCTCGTCCTCGGTGTCGAAGCGTCGCAGCTCCAGGAACGCCGGCGGGTCGTGCCAGCCTGGCAAGTCCTTGTAGATCCGGGCCCGTATGTCCTTGAGGGCCTTCTCCTGTTCTCGGGGGCTCGAGATCCCCCGGATGACACCCATGAGCGCTATCGTCTCCTGCCGCGCCCTCTACGGGCGCTAACGAAGCGCCATCTTGCGATCAGGGGCCGGAAGAAGTCAACGAGGTCGTGCCGCAGAGCGTCACGACGTTGCAGAAGTCTCGACGCTGTGTTATACTTGCGCGATTTTTCCGTCGCCAGCGAGGACGATGGGCCCTCGCCAATAGCGGATTCAGGAGGAGACATAGACTATGGCCAGCAAGACCAAAAAGAGCGAAGAGACCGAGGCCGAGGTGAAGTCCAAGAAGTCGGCTTCCAAGTCGATCAAGGCCCAGAAGCCCGAAAAGGTCGAGAAGGCCGAGAAGGAGGAGCGCGAGAAGGGCGAAGAGAAGGCCGAAAAGGTCGCCAAGCGAGACAAGGCCCCTGCCCGCAAGCTCGGCGGTACGGACACCGGCGAAATTGCAGCCGCCGCCGAGACGCGCGAGCGAGGCCACGGCAAGCATGCCGGCGAGAAGTCCACCAAGGCCCGCAGCGAGCATGCCCGCGAGTTCCATCCCCAGGAGAAGTACAAGCTGGGCGAGGTCATCTACCATCCGGCGTTCAAGGAGGAAGGCAAGATCATCGAGATCCGAAAGACCCCCGAAGACCGCGACCTGGCCGTCGTCGAGTTCGAGCGCCTTGGCACCAAGCGTTTCGTGTTCAACTACTCGCCCACTCCGGTGAAATAGCGCTCCGGAACCGGCCAACCTCTCGAAGCCTCCGCGCGAGCGGGGGTTTCTTGTCTTCCGGGCGGGAGCCTAGTTGATCGTGTTCGAGTTCAGCTCTTTCTGCTGCTCGGTCAGGTCGATCAACCACTTCTGCTCGGTAGAGTCAGCGACCAGATCGTGGACCTGCTCGAACCACTCCGAGGCCTCCTGATGGCGGCCGAGCCGCCGACTCAGCTCGCCAATCAGGTAGGTGATGACCGCGATCTCATCGGGAGTGACCTGTCCGTCTTCATGCAGGGCTCGCTGCAGCAGCTGGACGGCGCCCTCATGAAAATGCCGCTCACCGGCGGGATCGCGACAGGCGCGGCACCACCACGAGCCTCGCAAGTGAACCGTCGCGAGAAAGTAGGTCTTGCGGCCCAGCCGCTCGTAGCAACGGATCGCGTGTTCGTACTTCTGGGCGCCGTTGATCGGGGCGTTGAGCAGGGGTTCGCCCTGGCGAAGCAACAGCTCCTCCAGGCGGCGCTTCTCCCTGCCCCCTAGCGTCGAATGGAAGTCCTTCTGGTACACGCAGAAGCGGCATCGCGGACACTGGACGATGTATCCCGCCAGGAGCTCGGAATCGAGCGACTTGGGGCAGAAGTCGGCGTCCTGACCGCTCTCGGGCTCCGGCCGAGTCACGGTCTGATAGGTGAAGACGTGCGTGCAAACGGGACAGCTCGCCTCGGTGAGGGTCCGCTTCGCCGTCACGGCCGGGCGTCCTCCACGCCGGCGTCGACGCTGCCGAGCGATTCGGCGAGCTCCGCCAAGTCCTCGGAGCTCACGGTGCGCATGTCCAGGCAGAACCGCCCGTCGTGAACGCGGCCGATGACGGGAAGCTCGAGCTGACGAAACCGGCGCGCCAGCTCGTCGGGCCCGCAACCGGCGCTCGACACGGCCAAGAGCCACGTGGGCAACGTATCGGTGGGGCAGGCGCCGCCACCCACGGCCGAGGAAGCTGCCACGACCGCGACCTCGAGCCGGGCGGGTCTCGCCCGGGCGAGCACCTCCTCGGCCTGCCGGTGCAGCTCCTCCGGAGAGCGCGCCAGGAGACGATGCGTCGGAATCAGAGTCGTCGGACCTTTCGGGTCCAGATACTTCTGCAACGAGCGCTCGAGCAAGGCCATCGTGAACTTGTCGACGCGCAGCGCCCGCAGCAGATGGTTCTCCAGAAGGCGATCGACCATCGCCTTCTTGCCGACAATCACGCCGGCCTGCGGCCCCCCGAGCAGCTTGTCGCCGCTGAAGCTGACGAGCGGAATGCCCGACGCGACCACCTGCTGTACGGTCGGCTCCGGCGTCAAGCCGTAGGCGCTGACGTCGACCAGGCTGCCGCTGCCCAGGTCCTCGTAGACAGGCAGGCCGGTGTCGGCCGAAAGCTTCATCAACTCCCGGGCAGTCACACTCTTGGTGAATCCTTCGATGCGGTAGTTGCTGGTGTGGGTCTTCATCAGCAGCCCGGTCTGGGGTCCGACGCCCTTCTTGAAGTCCGAAAGATGCGTTCGATTGGTCGTACCGACCTCGCGCAGCCGGGCGCCGCTGGCCAGGATGATGTCGGGCAGCCTGAAACTGCCGCCGATCTCGATCAGCTCCCCCCGCGAGAGCACGACCTCTCTGTCCCGGGCGAACGTGTTCAGCACGAGCAGGACGGCGGCCGCGTTGTTGTTCACGACCAGGGACGACTCGCAGCCCGTGAGCGCCGAGAGCAGCCGCTGGACGGACGCGTAGCGGTTGCCGCGTTCGCCGGTGGCCAGCTCCATCTCCACGCTCACGGCGCAAGAAGCTGCGTCGCCGGCCTCCCTCACCAGCCCTGCATCGAGGCAAGCTCGTCCCAGGTTCGTGTGGAGGAGGACGCCGGTCGCGTTGAGGACTCGCCGCAGTCCGCCGAACCTCAGTTCACGGCAGCGGTCCAGCGCAACCCGCGCCAGGACCTCCGGCCCGGGCGTCGCCCCGCCGGAGCGGATTCGTGCGCGAGCCTCTTCGACGGTGAGTCGGACGGCAGACGCAATCCACTCGTGCCCTAGCCAGTCCTGGGCTTCGCGCAACTCGGGGCGCGCGAGCAAGCGATCTACCG
>JACQFU010000365.1 GCA_016199905.1 Candidatus Wallbacteria bacterium | reverse complement strand
GGCTACGGGCTTCGGGCCATGGGCTACGGGCCACGGGCTTCGGGCCATGGGCTACGGGCTACGGGCCATGGGCTACGGGCTTGGGTCGCCGGTTCCGGAGGTTTCCGAGCCGCCCCGCATGACAAGGCGACGCGCGCGCTGTAAGGGGATCCACGCGAGCGAAAGTCTTTCGTCGTCGCGCTTCCCCCCGCCCCAGCCCAAGCCCGTAGCCCGTGGCCCGTAGCCCGTAGCCCGTAGCCCGTAGCCCGTGGCCCGTGGCCCGTGGCCCCCAAATCCCCATGGCCGACGATCTCGAACTTCTGATCTGCCAGCTACGCGACTCGCGTGCCCAGACGCGCGCGGAGGCGGCGCGCGTGCTCGCCCAACGGAAGAGCCCGCTGGCCAAGAAGGACTTGATGCGGTGCCTGTCGGATGTAAGCGATCCCGTGCGGTACTGGGCCACGGCGGCGCTGGCGGGTCTGGGCGACAAGTCCCTGCAGCCGGTGCTCACGGGCCAGCTCGAGGACCCGCCGCCCGCGGTGCGGATGGTAGCGGCAAAGGCGTTCTACGACTTGCCGTACAAGAAGGCCGTGCAGCCCCTGCTCAAGGCGCTTGGCGACGACAGCGAGAACGTCGCGGAGTGGTCGTCTCGCGCTCTCTCGAAGCTGGGAATCGAGGTCTTGCCTCAGCTCATCAGCGCGCTCGGAGGACGCTCGTGGCGGCGCCGCCAGGTCGCGGCCAAGACCATCCGCCGCATAGGGCCGGGTGCGATCGACATCCTGGTGAAGGCGCTCAACCGCCAGGACAAGAACCTTCAGTACTGGGTGTTGCAACTGCTGGGCGAGCTCAAGGTTCGCTCGGCCGCACCTCACGTGGTGCCGTTTCTCGGATGCAAGGACACGGACCTGTTGCGCGCGGCCATCCGCGCCGCCGGCGAGCTGGGCGACCGGGACGCCGTACCGCACTTGATCCCCTCGCTCGGCCACGCCGACGAAAACGTGCGCTTCGAGGCGGTCCGGGCGATGTCTCGGTTCGGAGACTACTCGGTCAAGCAGCTGGCGGATCTGCTCGCCAGCGACCAGCGGGTGCTGCGCCTGTCCGCCTCGATGTCGCTTGCGGCCATCGGCGACACGACGCTGCGCGCCGTGCTGGAAAAGCTCTCCAGCGAGAGCCAGGAGCTTCGATACTGGGCCGTGCGAGCCCTGGAGAAGTTCGACAACCCCGCCATCGTGCCGCTGCTGGTCAACCTGCTCGACGACGAGGAGTTCGACGTTCAAGTTGCAGCGGCGACGGCGCTGGCGAACTTTCAGTTGCCGGGCGAGGTGGCGCAGGACCTCATCGCGCGCCTGTCGGTGGAGAACTGGCGAGTCCGCAAGGCAATCGCGGAGGCGTTGCAGGTCCAGACTCACCTTCCCGTGAGGATGCTGGTGGATGCGCTTGGCTCGCCGAGCGAGGACGTGCGCTTCTGGGTGACGAAGATCCTGCCGCGGTTTGCGTCGGTAGACGTGGTGCGTGCGCTGATGGCGCGCTTCGAGGACCCGAGCTGGCCAATCCGCAAGAATGCCGCCGAGGGCATCGCGCTGATGGGTGACATCGCGACGCCTCTGTTGGTCGAGGCCCTCTCGCGCCACGACCTCGACTCCAATACGCGCTATTGGCTCACGCGCAGCCTGGTCGGCAACACCGACATGCAGCTCCTGCCGACGCTCACGGGGCTGCTGGCCGACGCCGACCCCTCTCTGCGCCGCAACGCGCGCGAGGCGATCGCTCGCTTCGGCGACCGGGCCCTGGCTCAGTTGCTCGAAGTGTTGAAGAACACGGAGTCGCGCGGCGTTCGCGAGGCGGTCGCCGCCTGCGTGATCGAGTCCCATCCGGCCGACTTCGAGCTTCTGACGCGGATGTATCGCTTCCGGGAGCCCGAGGTCAACTACTGGATCAGCTATATCATGGGTCACCTCGGCGAGGGGGTCCTCCCGACGCTGTCCCGGATGGCGCTCCAGGGCGACGAGCGGGAGCGATCCGACGCGCTCTCGGCCCTGGAGTACTTGCCGTCCCGCGAGACCTTCCGCATCTGCCTGGAGTGCCTGGAGGACGAGTTCGTCTCGATTCGCCGCAGGGTGGTGCGCATCCTGGGCAAGTATCGAGTCCCGGAGGCGGCGCCGAAGCTCATCGCCCGGCTGAAGGAAGCCGACGACGAGTATCTGTTGGCTCTTCTGGATGCTTTGGGTCTTATTGGTGGAGACGCGGCCCTGGGAGCCGTCCTTCCGTTCCTGTCCCACGAGCGCTGGGAGGTGCGAAAATCGGCCGTCCTGGCAGCGGGCGAGACGCGGGATCGGCGCGCGCTGGGGGCGCTCACGTCGCTGCTGCGCGACGATGCCCGCGACCTGCTCCCCTTCGTGATCGAGGCGCTCGGGAAGCTCCAGACCGACGCCGCGGCCGACGCGATCGCGCCCTTCGTCAACGACGCCGACCAAGACGTGCAGCTGCGCGCCATCGCCGCGCTGGGCCAGACAGGCTCCTCGGCGCATCGGACCCGGATCGTCCCGCTGCTGGGCAGCGACCGCTGGGAGGTCGTGCGCGAGGCCCTCGAGGCGCTCGGCAAGCTGGGCGGTCCCGTCAACGTGGATGCCTTGCGCCCTATCCTCACCGGCGACGACCTCGTGCTGCGCGGCGTGGCACAGCGCACCTTGAAGCACCTGTTGGGACCGGAGAAGTGGCAGGAGCTGACCCAGGTGACCATCCGAAAGACGCTCGCCGCCCCGGCGGTGGAGCACCTCGAAGCCGCCCGCGGGCTCATGGCTGCGGGCAAAGGCGCCGAGGCGATGGGGCGACTGAAGAAATCGCTCCGCTACGCGAAGCGCTGGGACACGTATGCCTTGATGGGCACCCTCCATCTGGAGACGAGAGACCTTTCGAAAGCGCAGAAGGCGTTCGCCAAGGCGCTCGCCTTGAAACCCGGCGAGCCCCACAGCCTATCGAAGCTGGCCGTCTGTCACTTGCTTGCCGGCGAGCCCGCCAAGGCGGAGCCTCTGCTGGAGAAGCTGCTTCGCGATCCTCGCTGCCCGCCCGACGTGCTTTCCTTCGCCAAGCGCACGCTCGGGAAGCTCGCAGGCCGCTGACGCCGAGCAGGCGCCCTCGAGACCTCGACGGCTGTTGACTTCAGGCCCGAGCCTGGGTATACTCGCGGCTCCCGCAAAGGTGTCCGGGACGCCGTTTTGTCGTTTTCGGACCGAAAGGAACCTCGAGATGCAACCGAACGTCAAGCTCAAGGCGGCCGTTATCGCGCTCGTCTTTGCCGTCTGCTTCGTCGCCGACGCCCCCACGTTGGGACTCGGCTGGCTCTTTCCGTTCTTCGGGCCCGGCTATCAAGACCTGAAGATCAACCTCGGCCTCGACCTGCAGGGGGGCCTCGACCTCATCTATGAGGTCGTCAGCGACAAGGGCACGGCCGAGGTGACTCCGGAAGTCGTCGTGCGCACCGTCGAGGTGCTTCAGAACCGGCTCGACGAGTTCGGCGTGGCCAATCTCGCAATCTCGCGCCAGGGCGACCACGGCCTGCGCATTCAGATCCCGGGCCTCTCCGAGAAGATGCAGAAGCGCGTCAAGGAGCTGATCTCCACGACCGACCTGCTCACCTTCAACTCCGTCATCGGCGCCAGCGCCAACGTGATGGAGATCGAGAAGGCAGCAGGAGAGATCGTGCTTCCGCACGTGGAGCCGCCGGCCGGCGCGCCCGCCGACAGCGAGCGTTCCGAGTGGTATCGCCTCAAGGAGATGCCGGAGCTGACAGGCGAGGGACTCTCCTTCGCCCGCATCGGCTACGACCAGTTCGGCAATCCCAAGATCCTCCTGGAGTTCAACAGCGAAGGTCGCAAGAAGTTCGCCGAGGTGACGAGCCGGATGGTGGGCCAGAAGCTGGCGATCGTGCTGGCTGGAAAGGTCTATACCGCGCCCGTCATCAAGGAGCCGATTCGGGACGGCAGCGCCGAGATCACGGGCAAGTTCGACCTCGAAGAGACCAAGCGCATCGTCGGAATCCTGAAGGCCGGCGCCCTTCCCGCCAAGCTCAAGAAGCTCGGAGAAAACGTCGTCGGTCCGACGCTCGGCAACGAGTCGATTCACGCGGGGGTCCTCGCCAGCCTCATCGGTCTCAGCCTCGTCGTTGTGTTTATGGCGATCTACTACAAGCGCTCGGGCCTCTATGCCGATATCGGTCTGGTCTTCTGCGGCCTGATCGTATTGGCTTTGATGCTCTTCTTCCGGGCGACGCTGACGCTTCCCGGCATCGCCGGCCTCATCCTCACGCTCGGTATGGCGGTCGACGCGAACGTGCTGATCTTCGAGCGCACGCGCGAAGAGCTCCGCGTGGGAAAGACCGTGCGCGCGGCGATCGACGCAGGCTTCGAGAAGGCCTGGTCGGCCATCTTCGACAGCAACCTATCCACGCTGCTGACGACCACCGTGCTCTACTCGTTCGGGACGGGCCCCATCAAGGGCTTCGCGGTGACGCTTGGAATTGGCGTTATCGCGTCGTTCTTCACGGCGTTCGTCTTCGTACGCGAGTTGATGGAACTGACTTACTCCGGCAAGTCGGTCGGCACGATCAGCGTCTGAACCAGTCTCGAATCGCAAGGGAAAGGATCTGAGAACCGTGGGCGTACCCGAAAAGCAGGCTGCCGAGTCCAGCCAGTTTCATCTCAATTTCGTAGGCATCCGGCACATCGGCTATGCCGTCTCCGGGATCAGCTTCCTGGCGTCGTTGTGCCTGCTCTACTTCTGGGGCCTCAACTACGGCGTCGAGTTCGCTGGCGGCAGCGTGTTCCTCTACCGCTTCAAGACGGCGGTCGAGGCCAACACGATCCGCGCCACTCTCTCCACGCCCGTCTTCGCCGACCTGGGCGACGTGCAAGTGCAGCGCGTCATGGGCGCCATGGAGGCGACCGGCCACGGCAAGGGCGAGGAATACATCATCAAGACCAAGTTCGAAGAGAAGGTCGCCAAGACGGGCGCCGCCGACGACACCGAGGCGCGTATGGACAAGGCACTGTCGACGCTCGGGGGCGGCGCCGAACGGCTTTCCGTCGAGAAGATCGGCCCCACCGTAGGCGCGTCGCTCAAGGTGAAAGCCTTCTGGTGCGCCTTCCTGGGCTGCATGGGGATTTTGCTCTACATCGCAGCGAGGTTCGAGTTCAAGATGGCCGTCGCGGCGATCGTCGCCGAAGTTCACGACTGCTTCATGATCCTCGGGCTCTTCACTCTGATGCAGCGCGAGTTTAGCCTGGACATCCTGGCCGCGCTGCTGACCATCCTCGGGTACTCGATTCACGATTCCATCATCGTGCTCGACCGCGTGCGGGAGAACCTCCGGCTGAAGCGCAAACTCGCCTTCGACGAGATCGTGAACCTCTCGATCAATCAGACGATGTCGCGCACCATCATCACGTCGCTGACGGTCCAGCTCTCGATCCTTGCGCTGCTCTTCATCGGCCCAAGCAACGTTCGCGATTTCGCCTTGGCGATGACGATTGGCGTCGTGGTCGGGACCTACTCGTCGATCTTCGTGGTGGCCCCGATCCTCGTCGACTGGTACTACCACGACCATCCGACCGGGCAGCAGAAGCTGAGCTGACCTCGCGCCCACTATGCTCGTGGCCGCCAGTCTTCTGCTGCTGGCCTCGGCGCTGATGGGGCTGACGTCGTCCTATCTGGTCTTGTTTGCCGCAGGCTTGGCCTTGCAAGTCGCATTCGAGGGCGACCTGCTCGGCTCGGGGTTGTGTGCTGCCCTCAGCCTCACGGCACTGTGGTCCGAGACGGCGCTGTCGATGGTGCAAGTCGGGGTGTTGGCGGGCGTGAAGCCGGCCTCCGAGGGACACGTCGGCGCGGGCGCCGGGCTGGCCGCGGCGGCTTTCCTCTGCCTGCTGGGCGTGCCTTGGGCCGTCGCGCTCGTGCCGCTGCTGGCCGCCAGCTTCTGCGCGGCCGCCGTCTGGTACAAGCGCCGAAGCCTGCGGCTCGCGGGCCTTTCGATGATGGCCCTGATGACCGACCAGGGCGAATGCCGTTACCTGCGCGGGATCATGACGACGATCCTGCTGGCGTACTTGATCCGCCGCCTGGTGCGCTGAAACCGGCGCCCCATTTCGCCCTCCGCCAATCGGCGCCGATTTCTGAGGCCCGATCCGGACGCCGCCCCCCTTCGAAGCGAGGTTCCCGTTTGCTCCCCGGGCCGAGAGCCGAGGGCCCTACTGCGCCGACTCCGGCAGATACCGGAAGATCTCCTTCTTCAGCTGGTCCTTCGCCATCGCTCCCGTGAACTTTCCGCAGAGGTTTCCCTTGTTGAAGACGGCGAATGTCGGGATGCTGCGGACGGCAAACTGCATCGGAACTTGCTGGTTGGAGTCCACGTCCATCTTGGCGAACTGAATCTTGCCCTTCAGTTCCTCGGCCAGCTCCTCGACCGAAGGAGCGACCATCTTGCACGGACCGCACCACTCGGCCCAAAAATCGATGACGATGGGCACCGCCGTCTTCTCGAGCGTCTCCTTGAAGTTGGAATCCGTCAAAACCAGGATCTTGTCGCTGGCCACAACTCGTCTCCTTTCCTCTCGCGCTCCCGCGCGATCGCTTCAATACATGAACCTCGGGGCCTTCCTCGGCCGCCCCCCGGGGTTCCACCGGTCTGCACCTCTACTGCGCTCCGGCCCGGACTGCTTCCTCGAAGCGTGACGAGCGGCGCTCAAACAATCGAGTCGATGATACCATACTCCCTCGCCTCGTCGGCCGACATCCAGAAGTCGCGATTGGTGTCCTTCTAGAGCTTCTTGACGGGCTGGCCGGTGTCCTCCGAGAGGATGCGATTGAGGTTCTCGCGAGATTTCAGGATCTCGCGCGCGTGAATCTCGATGTCCGTCGCCTGCCCCCGAATGCCGCCGAGGGGCTGGTGAATCAGGATGCGCGCGTTGGGGTAGCTGGTCCGTTTGCCCTTGGTTCCGCCGGCCAGGATCACCGTGGCGATGCTCGCGGCCAAGCCCGCGCAGATCGTGCGGACCTCGCACTTCAATCCCTTGATCGTGTCGTAGATGGCCATGCCGGAGGTCAGCTCTCCGCCCGGGGAGTTGATGTAGACCAAGACCGGATCGGGACCTTGCTCCTCCAAGAGCAGCAGCTCCGCCATGACCCGATTGGCCAGCGGCATGTCCACTTCGCCCGAAAGGAACACCTTTCGGGACTTGAGAAGTTTCAGGTGAACCGCGCTCATCCAGTCGTCGTCGTCTCGCAGCATCTTTTCACTCACTTGGGGGCGCCTCCTGTTGGGCCTTGTCCCACCGCCGGATCAGCTCGTTGCCGATCCCCAGGTGGTCGAGGGCTCGCGACACGATGAAATCGACCAGATCGTCCATCGTTCGGGGTCTGTGATAGAAGCCGGGGCTTGCGGGCAGCACGACGGCTCCCGCCTGGGTCACCCGGACCATGTTCTCGAGATGGGTCAAGCTGTACGGGGACTCGCGCACCACCAGCACGAGCTTGCGCCGCTCCTTGAGGCAAACCTCCGCGGCGCGTTGCACCAGGTTCTGCGCGATGCCGCCGGCCAGGGCGCCCAGCGTTCGCATCGAGCACGGGACGATCGCCATCCCGTCGTGCCGGAAGCTGCCGCTGGCCATCGGGCTCATCAGGTCATCCTCGCCGTAGAGCCGCACGCACGGGCTGCCCGTCAGCGCCTCTTCCGGCTCGCCGCCCAGCTCCCAACGCCAGGTGACGCGCGCCGCGCTCGAAAGGGCGCAGTGCGTTTCGATTCCCCGCTCCGCCAGGAACCCGAGCAGCCTCCGCGCGTAGACGGAGCCGCTGGCGCCCGTTATCCCGAGCAGTATGCGCATGAGTGCGCGAATCCTCCGTCCCGTGCCGGCCGCCGGCCAAGCCCACGCCGGGAGCGATGGGAAACTATCACGGCCGCAGGAAGACTTCAAGCGCCGCGCCCGCAAGGAACGTGGCGCTCGCCATAGCGTTGATGTGGAAGAACGCGCGGTTGATGCGGGTCAGGTCTCCGCCCGCCACGAGGACGTGCTCGTAGGCGATCAGTCCTGTGATGACGCCGCAAGCAGCGTAGTACCAGGCACCCGCACCCAGCAGCAGCCCGGTGGCCCAGAGCCCCGCTCCGCTGGCGGCGTGCAGCGCTCGTGACACGCGCTGGCTGGCCTCCAGCCCGAGCCAGGCCGGGATCGAATGCAGCCCCTGCGAGCGATCGAATTCCAGATCCTGGCCCGCGTAGAGGATATCGAAGCCTGCCACCCAGAGCACCACCGAGAGCGCGAGCGCCAGCATCGGAGAGT
>JACQFU010000350.1 GCA_016199905.1 Candidatus Wallbacteria bacterium | reverse complement strand
TGGGCCAGGTTGGCCAGGGTATAGCTTTCGCCGAACGGGTTGGCCAGCGCGCGATACTCGGCCAAGTTCTTCTCGTAGGTCTCCTCGGCTTGCTGGACCAGGCCGCGGTCGCGCAGGATGTTGGCCACGCCGTTTCGCGCCAGCAGCGCCGAAAGCCGATCGCCGGCCCCCTCCCACATCTCGAGCGCTTCCATGTGCGCGGCCATCGCTTTCTCGTGGTCGCCCTGGAAGTAGTGGATCTTCGCGAGGTTGTGGAGCGTGAAGGCGACACCGTCGACGGTGCCGTGTTTGCGTTCCAGGTCGGCGGCCTGCTCGTACATCTTGACAGCTCGCGCGTACTCGCCGCGGTCCTTGCAAATCGTGGCGATGCGCGCCAGGAGTTTGGCCGATTGACCCAGATCGTCGTCGGCGCGAGCGCTTTCGAGGGCCTGGTAGTAGAGCTTGAGCGCCTTCTCGTAACGGCCGGCATCCTGCTCCAGCAGGGCTTGCTCGGCCAGGACCATTGCGCGTTCCCGCGGGTCCTCGCGCGCCGTCATCTCGGCGAGCAGGTGACGCGCCTCGGCCGGCCGGCCCTGGTTGCGAAGCAGTCGGGCCTTTGCCAGCGCCAGGCGGACGTCAGGTTCATAGATCGTCGCCAGCGCCCGGTCCAGCATCGGCCCCAACTCGCGGTATCGCCCGCGCAGCAGCAGCCGGTCGAGCACGCGCAGCAACAGTTGATAAGCGCGGCCGTCCTCGCCGGCCGCTGCCGCGTGGTGCTGGGCCTCGACCAGGGCCTCGAGGTCTTCGGCCTCCGCGGCCTGAGCCTCGTACCAACGCGATAGGTCCAGGCGCAGGCGGTCCCGCTCGGTCTCGGGTAGTCGAGCCAGCGCGTGCTCGCGAATCAACGGGTGGAGGTCCAGCCGCCCGTTGGCGCGGCGCCCGGCGACGAAGCGGTCCTCCAGGCGGCCGGCCAGCTCCAGCACCTCCGGGCCGACCAGCGCCGACACGGCCTCGGGGGCTGCCGGTTCGCGGAAGACCGAGAGCGCCGAGAGAAGTCTTCGCTCTGCCAGCGACAAGCTCGTGTGGACCCTCTCCAGCATCTCGCGGCCCAGCTCCTCGCGTCTAGGACTCGTTTGCTCCAAAAGCTCCAGTGGAGTCATTCCCTCCTCTGCCAGAGCGCTGGCGGCCAGGCGCAGCGAGAGCGGGTGGCCGCCCAGGGCCTCCGCCAGGCGAAGCAGTTGCGGCCCGGAAGACGGGGCGCCCCCGAGCAGCTCGCTCAGCATCGCGGCAGCCTCGGCGCCGGGGAGTCCCTCCAGCACGAGCTCGATCGATTGGACGCCCTCGACCAGGCCGGTCTGCAAACGCACGCGCGTGGTGGCGATCGCCCGGGACGGGCCCAGGTGGACGGCGAGCAAACGCAACAGCTCCGCCGCTTCCTGGAGGCCCAAGGCGTGGACGTCGTCGATCGCCAGCAGGCTGGGGCAGCGGCGCAAGATGGCGCAGAGCGTCATCCATCGCTCTTGATGCGACAGCTCGCCCCGCGCCATGTACGGCGACAGCTCTTCGATGCCGCGCGCGCGCAGGGCCGCGTCTATCTTCTCGAGCAGGTCGCCCTCCTCCGTGGCTTGCACCCAGAGCAAGGGCAGCTTGCGGTTCTCCTCGATCCGTGCGGCGAGCCGCGCGGCGACGGCCGTCTTGCCGACCCCGGGCAAGCCGCTCACGATCGCGATCGGAGCGCTCCGGAGCGCCTCTTCCAGGCGCGCCAGCTCCGCTTCGCGCCCGGCGAAGAACGTCGAGGCCGGGCCGCCGTTTCTCACGAAGAGGCCTCCGCGCGCGCCGAGAGCCGGAAGATCTTCAGAGCCGGCTCACCAGCCCGGAAGCGCAACTCAGGCACTTCTTGCACCAGCAAACCGCGGGAGCTTTCGAGCTGGGCGACGACTTCGGCGGTCGCAGCTATCCCCTCCGGACCGGCGAGCGCGGGGAGACGGCCGAGCACCTCCACGGCGCGCCCGGCGACGCGGCCGGCCGCTTGGGCGATCCTGCCGCGGTGCAGGCCGATGCGCACGTCCGGCGTCAGGCCGTGGCCGCCGGCGAGACTCTCGCGGATGGCGAGCGAAGCGGTGAGGGCCTGCCCCGCAGTCTCGAAGCGCGCGAGATAGCGGTCCCCGACCTGGCGCAGCAGGGTCCCGCCCGAAGAGAGGATGCGGGGCACGACGGCCTCGTCGGCGCGCCCCGCTTGCTCCATCGCCGACTCCGCGCCTTGCTCTCGCACCAGCGCGGGATAGGCCTCGATCTCGGCCAGCAGCAGGACGGAGTCCTGGCCGTGCAACTCCGCGATTTCGACCTCCAACTGGGCCGCGTCGTCGATCATCGAGCGACGCATTTCGAGCAGCGCCTCGAGGTTCCCGCGCCCCACGCTCTTGACCTCCTCCACGAGCTGATCGGTCTCGGCGTCGCGCCTGAGCCGGCGGAAGCTCTTGAGCGCGCGCTCCAAGTATCGCTGCGAGGCGTCGTAGCGGCGCAGCCTCTTCTGCACCAGCCCCATCAGCCGGTAGCCGCGCGCCAGTCCTTCGGCGAACTCGAGCCCCGCGGAGGCGTCGGCGCACTGCGCAGCGAGGGACTCTGCGACCTGCAGGTCGCCCCGTTCCAAGGCCAGAGCCGAGCCCTCCGCCAGGAGCAGCGCCTCGGCGCGCGCCAGCCCGTACTCGCAGGCAATGGCAAGGCCCCGCTGCACCAGGGGCTCTGCGCGACCGGGCTCGCGCAGGGCTGCGTGCATCCGAGCCAATCGCGTCAACGACTCTACGATACCCCGGACGTCGCCCAGCCCTTCGCGGATGGCCAGCGCCCGGCGCTCGTGCTGCAACGCCTCCATCGGGCGGCCCATGGAGGCATGCACGCCGCCGACCTGCGACAGCGCGCGGGCCACGCCGGGCGGGTCGGGAAGGCCCTCCGCCAGCCTCAGAGCGTCGGAAGCGGCCTGCAGGGCCTGCGGATACTCCCGCCGGTTGCGGTGCAATTCCGCAATGCCTCCAAGGGTCCTTTGGGTCTCTTTGCGGTCGGAGAGGCCGCGGAGCAGCACCCGGGCGCGCTTGTAGAGGGCCAGCGCCTCGCGGTGGCTGCCGCGGTCGGCCTCGATGTGCGCCAGCGCGTTGAGGAATCGAGCCACCATCCGCAGCGCGTCGATGCGCTGCGCCAGCACCAGACCGCGCCGGTAGAGCCGGGACGCTCGCGCGTACTCGCCGCGCTCCTGGTGACAGCGAGCCAGCTCCTCGAGGCAGGCGGCGCTGGCGAGCCGATCGCCCATGGCGCGCGTCGAATCGAAGACGCTCCAAAGCGCTTCCATCGCCTTGGGATACTCGCCGTTGACCCGGAACACCATCGCAGTCTCCAGGCAGACGCGGGCCTCCAGCGGCCGGTCGCCGGCCTCGCGGGCCAGATCGTGCGCCGCCGTGGCGTGCTCCAGAGCGGCCCGGTGATCGCCGCGCACTCGCGCCAGCGCAGTCTTCTCCAGCAGCACGCGGCCGCGCGCCGAACGGCTCGACGCGGGCGTAGCGCCCGGATGGGGCTGGGACGCCGCGCGCTGCGCCTGCTCCAGGAGCTGCGCGGCGGCGACGTACTCCCCCCGCTCGCGGCTGAGGCCGGCCAGACCGCAGAGAACGTCGACCAGAAGGGCGCTGCCCTCGCCGCCTCGCATCCGTTCCATCGCCTGCCGGTAGTACTCCGCGGCTCGCCCGTACTCGCCGCGGCCGCCGGCCAGCGAGCCCAGCAAGCTCAACGCGCGCACGGGCAGCGAGGTCGCATCGGGAAGCGTTACCGCCACGCCCACGGCGCGCGCGTAGTCGCGGGCCGCGCCGCGGTAGTCGCCGCGCAGACTCAGGATCTCTCCGCGATCCAGCAGCGCCTGCACCCAGGCCGCGCCCGGGGCGGCGTCGCCGCCGAGCGAGAGCGCCTCAGTCAGATGCTCCAGCGCCGTGTCGAGGCTGCCGCGCGCCCGCTCCAGCCGCCCAAGCAGGCCGAGAGCGCCGGCCAGGCAGTCGCGATTCGCGGCGCCGGAGGCAAGCGCGCGCGCCCAGCGGGCAAGGTCCAGCGCGGCCTCGACATCGCCCAGCGCAGCGTGACAGCCGGCCAACCGCAGCGTGACCTGGGCCTTTTCGGAGGCGACCGCCGTCGAGTCCAGGGCGAGTCGGTAGAGGCTGGCCGCGCTCTCCGGGCGGCCGGCCCGCTCTTCGAAGGCAGCTCGCACGACCAGAGAGCGCGCCCCCTCCGGACCGCCGCCGGCCGATCGAGCGCGTTCCAGAAGCGACAGCGCCCGTTCGGAGTCGCCGCGCGCGGCGTGCAAGAGACTCAAAAGCTCCAGAGAGTTTACCAGGGCCCGCGAGTCGCCGGTCTCTTCGCCGCGCTGCAACGCGTCCCACGCCGACCTCAGGGCGCGCTGCTCTTCGCCGAGCTGCCAGTGGACTTCGGCCTGGCAGGACAGCAGCAGCGCGTCGCCCGCCTTGCCCGGACCGCCCGGATCGAGCAACGTGCGTTCTCGCTCCCGGCGCAGGAAGGTCAGCGCTTCGCGAGGCTGGCCGAGCGATGCCATCGCCCTGGCGCGCAGACAGCTCACCTCCACGCTCGGCCCGAGAGCCGCCGTGCGCTCCACTCGCTCCAGCAGCTCGCCGTGGCGACCCTGGCGGCCCAACTCCATCCAGAGCCGCTCCAGCGCGGCGCGGGCAGGCTCCGCGGCAGCCGCGCGGCAGTAGTGATCGTGCGCCAGCCCCCACTCGCCGCGGGCCTCGCGAAGCCGCCCCAGCTCCAGCTCCCAGCCGCGTCGCTCCGAGACCGACATCTGCGAAAGCACGCAGCCGCGGACCGGTTCGACCGTGTTCAAGAGATCGTCGCGCACGGCCACCAGCTGTTTCTTCAGCAGCGAGCCCAGAGGAGGCTGCGGGCCGGCACAGGCCTCCGCGAGCTGCGGCAGCACGCCGCCGGCGCCGGCCGCCTCCATCAGCGCGATGGCCTCCAGCAGGCGCCGCTCGCGCGCCGAGAGCCCTTCGAGCAAAATGCCGAGGCCGGTGCGGCCCAGCTCCGAACGCATCGCGGCGACAGGGTCCTCGCCAGCGCCGCAGCCCCGCACGACGGCCCCCAGAAGCCGGATGGCGAGCGGATTTCCGCCGGTTGTTTCATAGCGGATAGCGGCCGTGGGCGACCGATCTCCGGCGAGGGCGTCGAGCAGCCCGCGGCCCTTCTCCTCGTCCAGGCCGTCGAGAGTCAGCTCGTAGATACCGATCGTTTCGAAGGGCCCCAACTGCGGGGCCTCGCGGGCCGCTGCGACCAGCGAGGTGAGGCGGCTGGCCGACGTCGACGCGCGTGCCAGCAGCGCCTGGGCCTCCGAGCCGCGAGCGTCGAGGTCGTCGGCGAAGAGGACCGCGCCAGCCTCGCGGGCCGCGTCCAGCTCGGCAGCCAGGCGCCCCGCAGGCAGGTCCCGGCACTCGAGCCAACGGACCTCGCGCCGCGAGGACAGAGAGCGCGCCAACGCCGCCAGCAGAGCGGTCTTCCCCACGCCCGGCAGTCCCAATACCACCAGCGCCGGATACGCGTCGAGTCGCGCCAGCAGCAGCTCGCGCTCGCGATCCCGGCCCGCGAACCCGGGCGGGGGCTGCGGAAGCCGGGCCGAGTAGCCGGCCCTGTGGGATTCGGACTTCATGACTCGAAGCAATGCTAGCGCAGGCGATCCGCCAGGGCCAGAGTCCTTTCTGGGACGGCTTTTTTTGGGGATTGACAAGCGTGTGTTCGGCCTCTATACTGCGCGGCTCTTCGGTTTCTGCCCAAACTACGAGAAAATCCTCTCGTCCGCAGAGAGAGGCAATAACAAGGAGGAATCATGCAGTACACCAGGATTCGGGGCCTCTTGGCCGCGGCGCTCTTCATTTCGATTGCGCCTCTGGGGGCGCTTCAAGCCGGACAGGTCGTCGTCCCCAAGACGACTGTAGTTCACGTCGACGAGTCGAGCGCAGCCACGCTGCAGAACTTCCTCGCCGCCGTCCCGGCCAATATCTTTCATCGAGAGTCGGACCGCTACCAGAGCGTTCTGATCAGCGACGACACCAACCTCTCCACCAACAAGTACCTGCTCGACGACTGGGCCGCGTACCTGGCAGCCACGGGCGCCAACCAGTCGATCGTCTTCGTCGGGGATGTGCCCGAGGCGACGCGCCAGGGCATTCAGGCGACGCTGAATTGCACGCATTGCTCGACGATCTCCGGCGCCGACCCGAGCGTCGTAGCTCGGCGAATCGCCAAGGACAACTGGACGGCCTCCCAGAAGATCGTCGTCGCCCCGAGCGTCACCGACGCCAACGACACCGATATCCAGAACGCCGCCAATGCGGCGGTCTACGCATCGATGGTCAACGCGCCGCTGCTCTTCGCCAAGGACGGCGTGCTCGATGACGCCACCCTCGAAATCGCCCACAGCCTCGGCGCCAAGGAGTGCGTCATCTTCGACCTGGGCGGCCGGCTCAATGCCGCCTCCGCGACCGCTTTGAGCGCCGCGGGCCTGGTGACCACCTTCTCGGCCAAGACCGAGCGGGACATCGTGAGCAACATGCTGGCGACCGCGGGAAGCAGCACCACCTGCCTCTTCGCGGACAAGGCCCGCAGCCTGGCCGCAACCATTGCCGGCGCCTGCTACGGCGGCACGGTGATGAAGGTCCCGGCGGGCATCGCGGCGCTGTCGGTGCAAGCCTACAAGTCGATCAACCCGCTGCTGATGTCCGACCGCAAGCTCGAGGCGCCCTTCCAGGACGACCCGGCCGCGGCCCGCACGGAGCAGCAGATCGCCGACGCGTTCTACAAGTGGCTGAGCGAGCGGGGCGGCGAAGACGCCAACAAACTCGAGACCGTGATGGTGTTCGCGGCCGGCTCTGTCAGCACGGGTGTGCCTCTGACGCTGGAGCGCTCGCTGATCGGCGACCCGCGCAAGCAGACGGACCGCGGCGCCATCGCCAGCCGAATGCCCGGCAGCTGCCTGGAGAACATCGCCTACATCAACCGCACGAGCCTCTACAAGGCGTTGATCTTCAGCAACCCGCGCTGGAACCGCGTGCTGTGTGAAATGGTGGCCTACGAGTGCCAGAACCTCTCGGGCGAGAGCACGGGCCCCACCGAGGCCAACGATGGAAAGAAGCACGTGGTCAATGAGTTCTTCGGCTGCAAAGAGCAGGGCCACAACGACCCTGGCGTGTACAGCACGTTCAAGGATCGGGGCTACGGCATCGGCTTCCACAGCGGCCGCGACTCCGACATGAACGTCGAGGACCCAATCAACCACGAGAAGGCTTGGGGCTTCTGGAAGGATATCAAGGACGGCGTCGGCTACGCCTACTACTCCGGCCACGGCAGCACGGACGCCTTCTACGCGCTCGACACGGACAACGGCATCCAGGCCGACCAGGAGTTCGGCACGGCCAACTGGCCCTCCTCGGGCGGCCGCGTCAACCACTCGGGTTCGGGCTACCAGGCCACCACCTGGAACGACGATCAGCAGAACATCCACGGCGCCGGCCTGGCGTTCAACGCCTGTCTGATCGGCGGCGGCTCGATGAACAACATCCTGATGGAGCACGGCGCCGCGTTCGTGATGACCAACTACGTCAGCGGCAGCTTCGACGGCGGCGGTCTCGCGTTCTGCACGCTGGCCGACGAGATGAGCAAGGACGGCCGGACGATCGGCGAGGCCCACGCGATGGCGCTGTCGGCGATCAGCGAGATCTTCGCCGCACACCGGCCCGGCAAGGACAGCTCGATGCGATTCGCCCTCTACGGCGACTGCCGCATGGAGTACGCCAAGCCGAACTGGACTCGCCCCTCGCCCGCCTCCAGCGGCGCGGTGGCCGGCCACAAGATCTGACGCGGCATCGGTAGGACTTCTCCCCCCGGAGGGCGCAAGCTCTTCGGGGGGTTTTGCTTTCCGAAGACCCAGCGGCCGTTCTCACCAGCGCGGCGAGTGTCGGTTGAGTGCCGAGCCGTCCGGACCGACGGGGCCACCCAGGTTGGTCGAGTTGACGCCCGGCGAGCTCAGGGAACTGCTCGGGCCAAACGTTCCGTAGCAGCCGCACAAGACGATCCGGAAAGGCGTCTGCGGGCAGGGAGCCGGGTTCAGCGCGTCCGGGGCGGAAGCCGCGCCGGCGATCCAGCCGAAGGGGAACCCGCCGTTGCCCACGAACGGCCCCGAGGCCACGCCCAGATAGCGGCCTCCCAGGCCGATGGGTGAGCTGCCGTGAGTGTTGTTGGTTCCTCCGCCGTCGGTGTCGAGGTAATCATCGGAGACGTTCTGGATCTCGCCGCTGTAGTACCTCGACAGTGCCGCCGGGCAGATCCAGAGGTTGTCATCGCGGGTGATCGCGCTCAGAGGGCCTGTGGCGGCATTGTTGAGAAACGTGGACGGGGCTCCAACGGTGGGCCGGCTGTCGGCGATTCCGGCCACGACCCCGGCCTGGTTGGAGGGGAGCACATCACCGGAGCCGACGGCTGGGGCCGTGCTCGTGAGCCGCCCTGTGCGAGGAGTGAAGCCCCAAGCGCACTTGGAGGTCTCGGAGAATGCCGTGTTGTTGGTTTCCCAGACGGCAATGCCGGTCTCGATCTCCTTGAGCTGGGCCAGGCAGGTCTTGCGGCGGGAACTCTCCGCGAAGCTCTGATACTTCGACAAGGCAGCGACTGCCAGGACGCCGCAGACGGTCACGACGACGAGCAACTCAATGATGGTGAACGCCCCGCGGTTTCGCATTGTCGTGTCAAAAGCAACGGTTGTGCCACGCGTCCGGAGTCCGCGAAATTAGGCATTGCCACTGGGTTTTCCTGGATTCTGCCGAGCTTGGCCACAGGCGCCGCCAGCGGCCCTGGGATGAATTCATCTCGGGCGGTGGGAAGCCCGCCCAAAGAAAAAGGGCCCGGACGACCACTTTCCGGGCCCTACGCGATAGGAGATGCTCGACAGAATTACCAGCGAGTTGCGTGACGGCTCAGGGATGAGCCGTCGGGGCCAACCGGACCGCCCTGGTTGGAAACGTTGGTGCCAGGCGTGCTGACCGACGCACCCGGACCAAAGGACCCGTAAGAGCCGCACAGGACGATCTTGAAGGGAATCTGCGGACAGGGGCTCGGGTTCGTAGCGGTGACAAGCGAGGCTGTGCCCGAGATCCAGCCGGTGGGAAAGCCGCCGTTATGCTCGAGCAAGCCGCCGACGCAGGCCAGGTAGCGGCCGCCTTGGCCGACGGCGCTGGCAGCGTGAGCCGGGGGACTGACGCCCGCGCCGCTGATGTCGAGGTAGTCGTCGGGGACGTTCTGGATCTCGCCGCCGTAATAGCGGGCCAAGGCCGAAGGGCAAACCCAGACGTTGTCATCGCGGATGACGCTGCTGAGCGGGCCGCTATTGGGATTGTTGTAGAAAGCGGGCGCTCCGCCGACCGTGCTCATGACGTCTGCGATGTTCGGGACGGCTCCGGCGCTGCCCACGGGCAGGATGTTCGCCGCGGCCACGCCCAAGCTCGTGTCGGTCAACTTGCCGGTGCGAGTGGTGAATCCCCAGGCGCACTTGGAGTTCTCGGCAAAGGCCGTGTTGGTGGTTTCCCAGACTGCCATGCCGGTTTCCAGCGTCTTGAGCTGGAACAGGCAGGTCTTTCGGCGAGAGCTCTCGGCGAAGTTCTGGTACTTGGCCAGACCGGCGCCGGCCAGAATTCCGATCACGACGACCACGATGAGCAACTCGATAATGGTGAATCCGGCTCGGGTCCTGATTGATCTCATTGGGTAAGGTCTCCTTGGCTGGGTGGGCTTCGGGGAGAAGGTGTCTCTTTGGGCTATCCTGTGAACGGCTCGAAGCAACATCCGCGCCAAAGCCCAGGCATCCATGACTTTCCGCTCTGGAAGCGGCATTCCAGAATCGCGCGGAAACGTCGGCAGACCCGGACGTCGACAGATAGGGACACTAATATTCTATCCCACCCTCGAAACCCCTGAATGCAGTTGCTGTTCAAAGGGTTTTCTAAGTACCTGGGGAAGCTGCTGCGGCAAGCAAGCCGAATCGAGCAGGATGAGCCATGAATATCCCATGGCCGGCCAGACCCCGGGCACCGCCTCGAGCGGCGCTACCGGGCGGCCCGAAATCCCAGGAACTTCGTCAAAGCCACGGGCCACTGACAGCCACGCGCCGTCGTGCGCAGCCGCTCTCCCAGGCTTCCCCAGCTGCCGCCCCGGATCACGCGACAACACCCCGTCGCCGGTCCAAAAGGATTTCGCTCGATCTCCTTCTGGCGGGCCTCGGAGTAATAGTCCGCTCCATACCAGTCCCGGCACATTTCCCAGGCGTTGCCTGCCATATTCAGGGCCCCCACGGGACTCGCCCCGGCCACATTGGAGCCCACCGCAGACGGCGTCCGCTCGATCGACGCCAGGAAGGGATCGCCGAAATTGGCCTTGCTGGCGTCGGGTTCCTGCTCTCCCCAGGGATAGCGCCGCCCATCCGTGCCCTTCGCAGCCCGCTCCCACTCCGCCTCCGTGGGCAACCGCAAGCCGGCCCACCGGCAGTACGCCTCGGCGTCCGCAAAGGTCAGCATCACCACGGGAAGCTCGGGCTCGTCCCAGGGAGGCTGGAGCGGCGCAGCTCGCCGGGTCTCGAGACAGAACCGCTCGAATTGCCGCCATGTCACCTCGTACTTGCCCATGAAGTACTCCGAAAGCCAGACGCGATGAGCGGGCCGCTCGTCGGGTCTGGAGCGAGGGTCATCGGTTCCCATCGTGAAAGTGACTGCCGGAATCCGGATCAGGATGGTTCCATCTTTGATGTTGCGGAACTCCTCATATCCCTCCTGGTTGAATCCAAGCCTCACCAACCCTCTGGCCAGTACCGGCGATCCGGCCGATCGCGCCGTCGTGGTCATCAAGCCCGGGGGAGGCATCGCCCCCCGGAGGCTCAAGGCCGCGCCAATCGATAGAACCAGCCCAAGCGCCAGGCGGGGATGCGCGGCATTCCTTCGCACGGGTGTTATTCTAACGAAGCGTGTCCTGGATTACCAGTGCATCCCCAACCCGTCTTGTTGGGGTTCCAGCGCGACAAATCCAGGAGCAGCAGCGCGCAGCAGGGGAGATACTCCAAAGGCCGGGTCCAAGAAGGATAACTCCAGGTCAGAAAGTAGAAATAGTAGAGGCTCATGCTCCAGGCCAGCCAGGCCGCCGCGGCGCTGGGGAACACGCACGCAAAGGGCGCCACCCAGCCGAAGTACCAGGGGTCGGCCACGGGCGACAAGAAGAAGAGAGCAGCCATGATCGCTCCGCAGCGGGCAACGAACCCCGCCTCCCCTCCGCCGTCTTTTCGAGCCGTCAGGACGATTACCAAGCCCAGCGCCAGCGCCGCAAGCAGCTTGGTACAGAGAAAGGCGTCGAGCGTCTGCTCCGTGAAGAACAGATAGTCCTGGCTGGCCTTGCGGCTCACGATGAAGGAGAACAGCACAGGGTCCTTGCGGTCGACTAGGGGCTTGAGCGCGGCCTCGCCCGCCGCGAAGAGGCCGCTGTTGAACTCCCAGCTGGTGCCGAACGCGACGAGCCCGTCGAAGGCCCGCAGTCCTATCCTCAGAAACGGCAGGTACCCGAGAAACAGGATCGCGAAGAATGCAGCGAGCCCCGCTCCCCGAAGGCGCCTGGCGAACACGGGCAGCAGCAAGAGCGGGTACAGCTTCGACAGCGCCGCGCCCGCCAGGGCGGCCCCGGCGGCCACGCCTTTTCCTCGAAGCGCCAGCAGCAGCGCCGCCAGCGTCCCGGCCACTGCCAGCGGATCGTAGTGACCCGTCGCCGCATACTCTTTCAGCACCAGCGGACACCAGGCGTAGGCCACGATCCATCGGGGGTCGCGTCCCAACCTGGCGAGCAAAAGCCCCAGCAGCACGCAAACGCCGAGGTCGGCCGTCGCAACCAGTACCTTGAGCGCCGTCACGCTTCCCGGCGCGATCGCGCTCGCCGCGGCGAACATGGCCTGCGCCGCCGGCGGGTAGAGAGTCGGGATGTTGGGATGGTTGATCCGGCGCACGTGGTCCTCGAGCTCCGGCGTCGCTGCCAAACGAGCCAATCGCTCCAGCCGCTCCTGTTCCACCGGCGGGTACATCTCCCGGTTCTTGCCCTTCGCCCAGTTGGCCACCTCCACGGGAGCAAACTGGAAAGGATTCAATCCCGCCCAGGTCACGGCGCCGTCCCACACGTAACGGTGGTGGTCCGTCTCGAGCACCGGGATCGCCGGCACGGCCACCGCGCGCAACAGCACCGCTCCGCCCAGGATCGCACCCACGACCGCCCTGTTCGGCAGCCGGCTCGTGAACGCCGCCCGTACGGCGGCCGCCCAGATCAGACTCCCCAGAAAGAAGAAGAGCCCCGTCTGAACGATCAGGACGTCCTGCCGCGCCACCGACGCCAGGCTACCGTCGTATCGCGGCTTCCCCGCGAAGAGCATCCGCCCGAGCGCGCCGACGACCGCTTCCTCTCCGGGCAGATAGCTCCCCCCTTTGACCGCCGCATGCCCGAGATAGCAGACCAGCAGCAGCAGGGCCGCACAGCAGATCGCCAACGGCCAGGCGTGGCGCAGGCACGGCTCTCCGGATCCGTTCGTCTCGAGCTTGTCCGAAGGCAAGGAACCGTGCGGCTCCCCGTCCGGTGTCCGCCTTGTTCCGCAGGTTGTCGAACTGCCGGGGCGAACGGGCTCCGGAGGCGAACTCTCGGAGGGCCCTGGATGCGTGAGGCCGGCCACCAGTCTCCTGCTTCTGCCTGTTGCGTCCGGGCGCGCTACCCCCGCTTGCGGCGAGCCTCGCGGACCTGCAGCCGGTGGCTGCGCCGCTGCTTCGCTTCGCGGTGGCGTCTCTTTTCCTCGTCGGACTGGGGGATCACGGGCGGAACCTCTATCGGCTTGCCGTGCTCGTCGATCGCCACGTAGGTGACGTAGCAACTCCCGGTGTGCTGGCGCTCGCCGGTGACCGGGTTCTCCGCGTCGACCCTCACGCCGACTTCCATGGAGGTGCGGCCGGCGAAGTTCACGCTGGAGCTGAGGATCACCAGGTCGCCCAGCTTGATGCGGCCGATGAAGTGCATCTCGTCGATGCTGGCCGTGACCACGATGGAGCGGGCGTGGCGCATGGCCGCCACGGCGCCGGCGATGTCGATCCAGGCCATGATAGTGCCGCCGAAGGCCGTTCCCAGCGGGTTGGTGTCGCCCGGCAGGACTTGCTGAGTCGTCTCGTGCTTGGACTCGCAGACCGGTTTGCCCGCCTTCAGACCAGGTTCCATTTCTTCCTCATCAGCCACTCGCACGCGAGCAGTCCCAGACAAAGGGCGAGCGCCCAGCCTCGATCGAGCCAATAGAGACTTTCACTCCTCTGCTTCACCCGCGGCGTGGGGTCCAGCTTCAAGCTCGACAGGTCCCCGGTGCCTTCGGCGAAGAACCGGCCGCCCGACAGCTCGGCCATCTCGCGCAGGGTCTCGGGATCGGCGCCAGGCTCGGTGAAGTCGCGCACGGCAGCGTCGACCACGAGCTCCTTGGTGGCGTCCTCGCCGCCCGGCAGCGCCAGCTTCACCGTGAAGCGCCCCTCCGAGGGCGGAACGAAGCTGGCCAGGAACCCGCCTTGCACCTTCTCCGGCGACAGCCGCCCGCTTCCGCCCTCGCCCTGGTAGGTAAGCGCCAGGTCCTCCCTGGAAACCGCCTCGAGCTTGCCCGAGAAGTCCTCCACGCGAACGAAGACCTCGTCGCCAAGCGTGTAGTGCAGCCTCGAAAGCGTCAACGACACGCCGCTCAGGCGCGCGTCGTCGGTCAGCCACGACAGGAAGTTCCCCCAGAACCGCTCGTAGAGATGGTCCGGATCGCTTGCGGCGTCCATCAGCGTCTTCCAGAGATAGGTCTCGTCGGTATCGAACAGGACGGTCATCCCGCGCCCGAAGAGGCGGTAGGAGAGCGCCGGGGTGTCCTTCGGATAGCGCGGGAAGCTGCCCAGGACGGTCGCGGCGGGCAGCGGCATGAGCGCCGGTTGCGCCACCAGGATGGGCGGCAAACTGCGCCAGGCCTGCTGGTTGGCCTGCGGGTGTTCCAAAATGCGGAAGAGCGGGCTCTTCTCGGAGGGACCGAACGGCAGGCGCGCCGCAGGCTCGTCTGCGCCGGAGGAGCTGACGACCGGCAGCACGCGCGCCAGGTCGCTGGAGAGCAACTCATCGACCGAATCGCGCGTGTTTCCGATCAGCAGCAGCACCCCGTCGCCGCCCTCGACATGGCGCGCGAGTAAACCGATCTGCTCCGGACTGAAGGCCTGCTTGCGGAAGCCGCTCACGATCACCAGGCCGAAGCCCGCGAGCCCGCCTGCGGGGAACTCCAACGTCGTTCCGGCGCCAAACTGGGCCGGATCGGTTACCTCGTAGCGCGGATCGGCCCTCAACTGTCGCTTCAGGAACGTGTACTCCCAGTTGGGCGTCGCCGGAAGCAGCAGCACCTTGCGCGGCGTCGTCTCGATGAAGATCGGGAAGGTCCTGGAGTTGTTGAGCGTGGTCAACTCGCCAGGTTGTGCCGTCGCGCTCACGGTATAGAGCGTCAGGCCGCTGCCAGCCGGGTGCAGCTCGAAGACCACGGGTCCCCCGTCCTTGGAGGAGAACGGCTTCTGGTCGAGCTTGCGCCCCCCTTGCTCCAGCATCACCACGCCGGCCTCGATCCCGTGGGCCCTGACCCGAACGGAGATCTGCCCAAGGCTGTCCTTGTAGAGGCGATCCGGCGCGTCCACGGCCGCGATCTCCAGGTCCTTGTACGGGAACTCGGCGCTTCCCACGGCAAGCGACACGATCGGAAAGGCCGACGTCCGGGCCCAGGGCAGCGGCGAATTGACGGAGGTGGAGCGGCCGTCTCCGATCACGAAGACGCCTCGCGTGAGTCCCTTGTCCTGATGGTTGAGGACTTCTTGAAGGGCCGCCGCCAGCTCCGACTCCTTGCCCAGCGGCACCCCCGGCGGCGCCGGGATCCGTTCGGCCTTTCGGGCGTACGACCAGAGATCGATGTCGAACTGCCCGCCGAAGCGCTCGCGCACCTCCGCCAGCCGCGCCATCGCGCGCTCGTAGCGGGTCTTGCCGCCGGACGTCTCGGCGATCTGCATCGACATCGAGCTGTCGAGCATCACCGCCAGCGAGGGCCGATAGACCTCCCGGCTCTCTCGAGTCCAGGAGGGAACGAAGAGCAGCACCGCCACGCAAGCCACCAGCGTCGCGCGTAAAACGGGCATCCATCGCAGCTGCCGCCGCCCCAAGCCCAGGTAGGCCGCGATCGAAAACCCGATCGCCGCCGCCAGCGCCAGGGGGAGCAGGCCGTATTTGATCAAGGAATGCATGCGGTGCCCGGAGCGTCCACGGTATCACGGGGAGAGAGCCAACTCCAATCGGTGCGGGAAGACGAAACGGATGGGAGATTTGAGATTTCTCACTCCCTCTCTATCGCGGTCCGCGCGCCTCACGGCGCCAGCGTCTGCACGTTCAACGTGCCGCCACGCGAGCGCACCAGATATCCTCGACCGCTCTCGATGGAGAAGGGTGACACCGGGCCCGGTATGTAGACCTCCAGACCTGGCTCCCCCAAGGCCCTGGACCTTGCGACAAAGCTCGAACCGGCCACGGAGCGCAGATCCTCCGCAGTCTTCCCGGATGACGCGCCCATCGGAATGCCTACCAGGTTCAGCCCGGGAGCCAAGGCCCTCGCCAGCGCGCCCGAGGGCCACGGGAGCCCGCGGAACGAGACCGTAGCCGACAGCGGCAGCTGAACGACATACGCTTCGCCCGCGCGCACCGGGACCGTATCGATTGCCAGCCCACGAGTCCAGACCCGGAATCGACCGGCTCCATTTGGACCAGGCTCTGCGTAGACCACGCTCGAGCTGCCGCAGTCTCGAGCCAGATCGCCGACGGTGTAGGCAGACGGCGCGAAGGGCTGCAGGGGAACGGAGATCAGATTGAGGCCTCGCCGCAACGTCAGCGTGTTCGTGATTCCACCCGGTGGCACCGACGTCACGGCGACCACTGCGGGCTCGCTTCGCAACCCGGAGTCCTCCACGAAAAGCTGGAACGCGTAGCTCCGAACGATCGTGTCGCCCAGATCCGGCACCACGAATGTCGTCACCGCTGAGAAGGGATTCGACAACACGACCTCGGGACCCAGTACCTGAACCCACCGGTAGCCGAGTTGGATCGCGGTGGCCGAGTTGGAGGCCGACCCGTCGAGCGTGATGCGGCTTCCGGCGGTCACGTGAAGACCGGCCGCCGAAGCAGCCGGAGACGAGCGAGCCGTCTTGCCCTGTTGCCCGTCGCTTCCAGTGACACGCGCCAGGGGAACACGTATCAGCGGTGTCTCCGCGATGACGCGCGCCGTCTTGGCCACCTCCACACCCAGCGAAGCCCCGTTGGGGTCGAGCTCACGCACGCGACACTCGAATTCGTAAACGCCTGCGACCGGCGGCGAGAACGAGACAACAGAGGACGTAGAGGATGTCCTTTCTCCACCGCTCTGGGCAACCGCCACCGCGACGCCGCGCGTTTGCTTCCAGAAAAAGCTGAGGAGCTGAGTCCCGACCACGACGTCCGGATCGAAGACCCGCGCGGACAGCATCACCGCATCGTTGACCCCCACCCGGAGCGAGGGCTCGCCGGCCAGCTCGGGGACCTCGCCCAGGTCCGTTCCGCTGGCGGTGGTCGTGCTGGCGCTGCTGCTCAACGAGAGCACCGGGAGCGTGTCGGTCGACCCGCGCACGATCACCGTCACCAAGTGCGGCGTACCCGACAGCCCAAGCGAGTTCCTCACGACGAGCTGCAAGACGAAGACGCCCGCAACCTGCGGAACGAAGGAAGTGATCGCCGATGCTCGTAGAGAGAGAGCCCCCGGCCCAGCGACCTTCCTCCAGATGTACTTAAGCGAACCGCCACCGGAGCCGGCGGCGTCTGCCGAGGTCGAACCATCCAGCACCACCCGGCTCCCCGCCGTGACTACGAGCGGCGGCTCTCCCGGCGCAGTTCGGCGGCCCGGGACCGCCGGACTGGTAGCGATCGGCGCCGCCGTCGGCGCTCGCGAGGCAACGTTCACAGCGACCTCGACCACCGAGGTCGGGCTTCGCAGGATACCGTTCGACACGACCAGCCCGAACGCGTACGTGCCGTCGCTGGAGGGAGTGAACGTGGGGATCGGAGAGGCCTCGCCGCTGAATCGCGACGGTTGCCGGCTTCCGGGCATCACCGACCACTGGTAGGCAAAAGGCCTCGGGGGAAGATTCGGGTCCGAGCTGCTCCGGCCGTCCAGCCGGAGGAACGGCCGCAGGTTGGAGCTCGCCGGCGCAAGCGGATCGGGCCAGGAAGGGCGGTCCTGCACGGTCGTCGTGCCCACGCTCTGGGAGATGCCGGCATCCGCGGTGGGCCGGAAGATCTGGATCTGGTTGTTCGCCGTCGCGGAGACGAACAGGACCGAGACGGCGTCGGGTGGAATTGCGCCGCGATCCGGCGGCGCGGAGAAAAGCAGCCTCTCGAGCAGGCCGCTCGATATGGTGGAAGCCGTGATCTTGCTTTGGAACTTGACGTCCAGTATCGACGGCACGAATTGCTGCACGGGTGTCTCGTTGAAGTTCGTGGCCGCCGCGGGCCCGACCAACGTGCCCGTGAAGTCGAGGACTCGGCGATCCACCGAGACCTGATACTCGAGCACCGAGATCGCCGCCGTGGTCCCGGACGTGCTCAGGCCGACGTTCAAGGCGTCGTTCACGGGCGTCGTCGCAAGCGAGACGATCACCGATGGCGGGTCCTGAATGGTCGTGTCGATCACGCGGACCAGGACATCCGAGGAGGACGCTCCGCCGTGATTGTCTCTTGCTGTCAACGTGAGTCGGTAGAGGCCGCTCACATCCGGCGCTAAGACTGTGCCGAGGGTCGCCGGACTGCCGATGGAGGCCGTGGTGACGCGGCTGTTGGCGGGCACGGAGCGGAACGACCAGGCGTAGGTCAGCGGATCCCCGTCGGGGTCGGTGGCCGACGCATCTCGAAGGGACACCACACCGCCCAGGTTAACGGAGACGTTGGGCCCCGCGAACACGATGGGTGGGTTGTTGAGCCGCGCGCTGACGGACGCCGTCACCGTGACGCTGCTCGCGGCGCTGCCTCCGCGGCCGTCGGTGACGTTCACACGGAAGATGTAGGCGCCTTCCGCGACAGGCGTGAAGTTCATGGTCGCCTGGTTGGTGTTGAAGAGCGTCACGCCAGGGCCTGCGTCGAGTCGGGTCCAGGCAAATCCCAGCAGATCTCCGTCGGCGTCGGAGGCGGTCGCGGTCAGGAAGACCCCGGTGTTGAGGCGTACGATGCGGCTGGGGCCCGCGGATACGGTCGGAGGCGTGTTGACGGTGACGGAGACCGCCGCGCTGGCCGAGCCGCCGAGCGAGTTCGTGAGCCGGAGCGTGAAGCGATAGACGCCGGCCACGGTGGGCGTAAATGCGGCGTTTGCGGTGTCGGCCCCGGCGAGGATGGCCGTCGCCGGACCC
>JACQFU010000349.1 GCA_016199905.1 Candidatus Wallbacteria bacterium | reverse complement strand
GTCGGCAACTGGGTCGAGTGCCGGCTCGACGCCGGCCTTTTCCACGCCGGGAAGAACGGGGTGGT
Organism: Candidatus Wallbacteria bacterium; assembly: GCA_016199905.1. GTDB lineage: Bacteria > Muiribacteriota > UBA6191 > JACPRK01 > JACPRK01 > JACPRK01. The sequence goes on along the minus strand of JACQFU010000349.1, from coordinate 2,551 downwards.
CGTGACGGCCGAGAGTCTCGATCCGCTGAAGACGGTGATCGGCTGGGTCCTTTTCCGCCAGATCCGGCTGCTGCCCGGCGGGTGAGCGCCGGTTACACCGCGTCGTAGTGGACGGGCTGGATGCCGCCGCTCTCGCAGAGAGCCCGCATCTTCTCCCAGAGCTCCTGCACGGGCGGAAGCTGGGGCGCACCGGCCACGGAGTCCTTGTCGTTCCACTCGAAGACCTCGACGTACAGCTGCCGGTCCGTCTGGTTGCGCATCAGGGCCGCCGGCCGATCGGTGACCAGGCCGTGGTCCTTCAATGCCGGCCAGTGTTCCTTCAGGAGCGCCTCGAAGGCCGCCTCGTTGCCGGCTTTGACGCGGTACGTCACGATCACGGGGATGCGGGCCGATTCTTCATTTCTCCACGAACTGAGCGTGCTCATGTCACATCCTCTCCGGAACGGGAATCCCCAGAAGCTTTAGCCCGAGCTCCAGTACCGTGCCCACAGCGTCGCACAGACAAAGCCTCGCGTCCCTTACGGCCGGCTCGCTCTTGAGCACGGGATGCAGGTTGTAGAAACGGCCGAACGCGCGCGCCAGTTCGAGCAGGTAGTTGGCCGTGAAGGACGGCTTGTTCGCCGCTGCCGCCGCTTCCACCACCTGAGGAAACTTCAGGAGCAGCATCATCGCAGCCTTCTCCTCCGGCGAGGCGAGCTGAGACCAGTCGGCGGTCTCGGGTACCGGCGCCGCGGCCTTGCGCAGGATGCTCGCGATGCGAGCCCGAGTATATTGAATGTAAGGGCCGGTGTCGCCCTTGAAGTCGAGCGCCTTCTCCCAGTCGAAGACGACGTCCTTCACCCGGTCGTTGGAGAGGTCGCCGAAGATAATGGCGCCCAGCGCAACCTGTTCGGCCACGACCGCGTCCTGGCCCGCCTCCAGGTCTCCGCCCCGCTCGGCGGCCTCCATGATTTTCCGGGCCATCTCGACGCCGCGGTCGAGGACGTCCTCCATGAAGACGACGTTCCCGGTCCGGGTCGCCATCTTCCCTTCCGCGAGCCGGTAGTGGCCGAAGTCGACGTGGACGAACCGGCCCGACCAGGCGGGCTCCAGCTTCTCGAGCACCAGGAAGAGTTGCTGGAAGTGCATCTTCTGCGGCGCTCCGACGACGTAGAGGATCCGGGCCGGTCGGTAGCTCTCCATCCGGTAGATCGCCGCCGACAGGTCCCGCGTCGCGTAGAGCGTGGCGCCGTCGGACTTCTGGATGAGGCAGGGCGGCAGCTTGTGCGCCTCGAGGTCGACCACCTGCGCTCCCTGGCTCTCGACCAGCAATCCCGCCTTCCTCAATCGCGCGATCGTGTCCGATAGCCGGTCGTTGTAGAAGCTCTCGCCCGTGTAGTGCTGGAACTCCACGCCCAGCCGCGCGTAGATCCGCCGAGCTTCCTCCAGGCTCACCTCCCGGAAGATATCCCAGAGCTGCCGGGCCTCCGCGTCTCCAGCCTCGAGCTTGCGGAACCACTCGCGGGCCAGCTCCTCCATCGGCTTGTCGCCCTTGGACTCCTTGTTGAATCGCACGTAGACGTCGAGCAGGTAGCGCACGTCCACCTTGTCCAGCGGCCGGTCGCCCCAGAGCTTGAAGCCCGCCATCACCATCCCGAACTGCGTTCCCCAGTCGCCCAGGTGGTTGATGCCGATCGGGTCCCAGCCCAGGTGCTTGAGGTGCTCCACCAGCGCGTGGCCGACCATCGTCGACCGCAAGTGTCCGATGGAGAACGGCTTGGCGATGTTGGGGGAGGAATAGTCGACGACGATTCGCTCGCCTCGCGCAGGCCGCGAGCCGTAGCGCGCGCCTTCTCGCCGCACCCGCGGCAGCACCTCGGTGGCGACCGCCTTCGCGGCCAGGCGGAAGTTGAGATAGGCGCCGGCGACGGTCACTTCCTCGACGAAGTCGAGGCCGCGCGCGTGAGAGGCCAGCTCTGCGGCGATCGCCTGGGGCGCTTTCCGCAGCGTCTTGGCCAGCGCAAAGCAGGGGAACGCGAGGTCGCCCATCGTGGCGTCCGGCGGCGTCTCCAGCGCTGCGGCCAGCTTCTCGGCAGGCAGCCCGGAATGCGGGGCCAGGGCTTCCGCGATGCGGTTCTTGAAGGATTGCATGAGAGAGCGATGGTATCAGACGGCATTTGACAACGTCCATCGCTGGCACGTATCAGTGACCCCGATGCCCCAGTACATCCTGCATGTCCAGGACGAGTTCCACGGCCGAACACTCCTGGAGTTCCTCAATGCCTCGCTCCAGGACTTCCTCAAGGGGACCATCGACCGTCTCATACGAGAGGGCTGCGTCGAAGTGGAGGGGCGCAAGCTCACGGGAGACTGGCGCCTGCTGCGGGGGCTGGAAGTGCGGGTCACCATTCCCGAGGGGTTCGACTCGCCTGCGACTCCCAAGCCGCTGCCGCTGGAGATCCTTCTGGAAGACGAGCAGATCATCGTCGTCAACAAACCTCCCGGCTATTCGACGACTCCGGGGTGGGGACAGGAGCGTCCTTCGCTGTTAGAGGGCGTCTGGCATCACCTG
>JACQFU010000348.1 GCA_016199905.1 Candidatus Wallbacteria bacterium | reverse complement strand
GGCAGAGACCCTGCTTTGGTGCCCTGCGGCTCGCCCTTGGAGCCAAGGAGGCCGAAAGCGTGATCTTCAGTCGAAACCCCTCGCCCGCCGCCACTCGCCGGGCGCTCGTGGAAACAAGCGAACTCGTTGTGAACAGCGTACTAAAGACCGTCTCGCTGGCAGGACGCCGCCCGGTCGACGCCCTGGGCGACGAGGTGCCCTTCCGGCTGCTGGAGACGCTTCTGGGGCGTCCCGGCCTTACCGTGAGCCGTCAGGTGCTCTTCGAGGCCGCCTGGGGCGTGCCTTACCGCGGAAGGGCCGACGACTCTCGCTTGAGCTACAACCTGGCCCGCCTGCGCCGGATGCTCCACGACCCGCCGCGCGCGCCCGGCCGCCTCCTGCGCCGGCGCCGGGGCTACGCGCTCAACCCCGCCGTCCCCCTCAGGTGGATCCAGGACGAGGCCGACTTCGCTCCCTCCGGAACCGCCGATGCCTCCGGAATCGCGCTCTGGGCGGCCTCTCGCGGTCGCGTCACCAATCGGGACTTGCGCCGCCGCTTCGGGTTGTCGCGCTCCGGCGCCCTCCGCGCGTTGAGACGCCTGGCCCGAGCCGGCATCGTCGCCCCCAAGGGTCGGGGCCGCGGAGCCAATCACACAATTTGCGCTTGCATTCCGAGTATTTTGTCGTTATGATGAGGTGAACATCCGTTCAGTAACCCAGGAGGGGCAAGATGACGCAGACGTTGACCGGCCGCCAGCGCGCGGTGCTCGACTACCTGGTGACGCACATCCAGTCCACGGGCTTGCCGCCCACGATCCGTGAGATCGGCCAGGAGATGGGCGTCTCGTCCACCAACAGCGTGTTTCGCCATCTGCGCGAGCTGGAGCGCAAGGGCTTCATCTCCCACAACCCGGAAAAAGCGCGCTCGATCCACGTCGTCGGCCTGCAGGAGATCGCCCGCCTGCGCGACCGGCTCCGCCGCCTCCCCGTGCTGGGGCGGGTGGCCGCCGGAAAGCCCATCCTTGCCCAGGCAGAGGAAACGGGCCGCCACCTCGACCTCGACGAGACCATCTTTGGGCCCGAAGCGGCCTTCGCGCTCGAGGTGCAGGGCGAGAGCATGATCGAAGCCGGCATCCAGGAAGGCGACCTGGTCATCGTTCGTCCCCAGCAGACCGCGCAGGACGGCGACATCGTGGTGGCCTTGGTCGGCGACGACGCGACGGTCAAGCGCTTCCGCCGACGGGGCTCCGAAATCGTTCTGGAACCCGAGAATTCGTCGATGCGGCCTCTGGTCTTCGCCCCCGACTCGGGCGGATTCACCATCGAAGGCAAGGTCGTGGGCGTGATTCGACGCTATCGATAGGAAGGGCCCGGGTCTGGGGTTAAACCCAATGCCCATGAGTCAGAACTGAAAAAGTTGTGTCGGGGCTCTGCCCCGAACCCTGGCAGAGGGTCACAGACCCTCTGCACTCCCGTTTGTCCGTCAGGCCTGAAACTGTTCATCTAGCTTGCGAACTCCTGCGAGAGTCTCTCCAGAAAATGGGGTCCAGGGGCCATTGGCCCTTGGTGGGAGTTCGAGGGCGAAGCCCTCGATTGGTGTCCTTACTTCATAGGTATTGGGGGCAAACCGAGGTCAGCGGGTGGTCCGCTTCTCCGGGACTGCCGCGCCGGCCCGCATCCCAAGGACGACGCCGGCCGGGGTCTCCTCCGGCTCGACCCGGATCACAATCAGCTCGGGGGTCGGGGGGCTCGCGCCGATCGGTCAACCGTCGTCGCGGTGGGAACGGCTCTCGGCCCGGCGGCTCAGTTCACTCGGCCGGACCACGGAAGCGCAGGCGGCCCATCGGCGGGCGCTCGAACTGGAGCCGGGCCTCTCCGAGGCGAGCCGCGAGCGCGGGCACGAGGCAACTTCCGGTCTGCCACCCGCGTAGAATGTGAAGACCGGGGACGGTCGACGATCGTCTCATCTCCATCGATCTCCAGGAGTGCCCAATCGTGAACGTGCAGCCCCTTCGGCGACGGATCCAGTCCTCCGGAATCATCCTATTGGCCGCACTCCTGGCGGCGGTTCAGCTCTTCGCCCAGGATCCTTCCTTCGACGGACTGAATGGGGCAAAGGCGTCGAAGCCGGATCGACCGCCGGCCGCTGCCAACCGCCGGAGCAATTCGGCCGCTCGCGATCGCCGGGCTTGCATGGGCGTCCAGAGGACGATCGCCGGTGCCATCGAGATGTACAACCTCGACCAGAACACGAAGGTCGACCGGCTCGACGATGAGTTGTTCGCGAAGCTGATCCAGGGCGGATACTTGCAAGAAAAGCCGGAAGATCCGGGCTGGGGCGGTGAGTCGGCCAGTCACTATATCTTCTCCCCCGACGGCAAAGTCGTTTGCCGCGCCCACGGCTCCAATCTGGACGAGCCGCTGACAGAGGCCCAGGTCTGTTACGCCGTCGAGAAGCTGATCACCGACGCGATCGTGATGTACAACGAAGACAACAATACGAGGATCGATCTGGTGGACCTGGCCCTTCTCCAGAGGCTCGTCCAGAAGCGCTATCTGGACCAGTTTCCCAGACATCCCGGCTCCGGTACGGACTCCTCGACTCCCTACTCTCTGACGCCCCGTGGTGATGCCATCACATGCAGGTTCCACGGCTCGGCATACGAAGGGGAACCGACGGAGAAGCGGCAGTGCCTCGCGAATCAGAGGACTCTGGCCGGCGCCATCGAGATGTACAACCTCGACTTCAACACCAAGACGGAGCGCATAGACAGCGAGCTACTTGCGAAGCTCGTCAAGGGCGGCTACCTGCAAAGGGCATTCGACGATCCGGGCCAGGGGCCGGGTTCTTCGTCTCACTATGTGCTCACGCAGTCGGGCAGCGGAATCAGCTGCACGGTTCACGGCTCGAGCGACCGGTAGAGCTTCCGGGAAACGCCCACGCGGGACCACCGCCAGCACCACCGCGGCCAGATTCGGCCCCGGCCCGGCTCGCCCGGAGCATCTCGACGTCACCGTCACTGGATGCCGGCCCGGCGGCAGGACGTCCAGGGCTGGCTCGGTGGAGCAGAGGAACCCGCCCAGCTCCTTGTTCTCCTTGCAGCACGAGGGCAAGCGCCATCGCCGCGCCTTGCGTCGCGCGAAAAGCGCAACACCCCCTCCACACAACCCGAGAGGCAGTCTCTCCTCGGACGACGACGGCGTGCTGGTACACGAGAACCTCCTGCTCGTGCGCCGGCCTTTTCGCGCCGAGCTCGCTGTCCACCTTTCCAACCGAAGCCCGGCCTCGTCGGTGATCCGACTGTGCTGCCAGCTCCCTTGAGCGACTTGGATTACAGAAACGCCGTCGGCTTCCAACAGAAAATGCGCGAACCGGCGGGACGAGCGTCCCGTCAGGGCATGCTGCGCCGCCGCCGCCTGACCCCGAGCAGGGCGAGGAACGCGGGTACCCAGACTGGCAGCCAGTCCGAGAGGCGACCGCCCTCACCCGGTTCGACCATCGCGCATCCGCCTCCTCCGCGGTATCCTCCCGCGCTGTCGAGGAAGGCCGCGGGGGACGTCGAGCTGCCTCGCTGCGCCACGGAGACGTTGAAGGCTTCGCTCCGATCCAGGCCCGTATCGACGTAGAGCGCAAATCGATAGAGCCTCGTGTCGTTGGCGCCGGCCGAGGGCAACCAGGCGCGAGTCAACGGGGCGTAGACGTTCTCGATCCTCGCTGAGGGACCCGCAATCTGTTCCCAGCAAAACTGCAACGCGGCCGTCGTCCCAGACTGCAGGGCAGCCGCCGACCGGCGTCCGTCGAGCGTCACGCGGCGCTGGTCGTCGGTGCCGCCGGCCGGCAACAGCGGTGGACTCAGCTACGCGATCGCGATCGGCACCCGGCTCGTGGCCGTGTCGACGAGGACCGCGATCCGGCGGGCCACCCGCAAGCCGGTGCCTTGACCCGAATCATCCAATGGCTCCAGTGACGCCTCGAAGACGTGGACCCGAGACGTGGTGGGCGAGAAGGTCGTCACGGACGCCTCCGCTACCGTGTTCCGGTCTCCCACGTTCGAGAGCGCGACCGTCGGACCCGCCAGTTGCCGCCAGAGGATGTCGCTCCGCTCTCCCGGCAGGAGGCCCGAGACTCGCGCCTCGAGCGTCACCGTCACGGGGGCCTTCACTCGAAGACTCCGCGGACTGTCGTCCTGCTGCTGCTCCGGCATCGACTGCCCGGTCGTGGACACTCCCGGCGCCGTGGCCGTCAGGGCGATCTGCGGCCGGGGCCGGCCTTCGGGCATCACCAGGAAATCGATCGCTTCGGGCTGACTTTCCCTGGCTTGCGGGTCCCTCACGACCAAGGAGAACGCGTAACGGCCGGGCTCCGCCGGCACGAAGCTCACGACCCCGGTCGTCGTCGATGGCCCGAGCTCCGAGCGCAGTCCCGCCTCCTGAGTCCAGGAGTAGAGGAGCGCTGCTCCGTCACCTGGATCGGGATCGCTGGAACCGTCTCCGCGAAGCACGATGCGATGTCCCAAGGTGAAGGCGGTCAAGGCGTCGCGCGGCGTCACGCGCTGGAGGGTCTCCAGATCCTCGGCCACGATGTCCGCACGTGGGGAAAGGTTGGTCGACCCGATCGTCACTCTCACGCGGTCGGGCCAGCTCGAATGCCGTCCGTTGTCGACGATCAGTTCGAACGTGTACATCCCCTCCGCGGCCGGCACGAAGCTGGGCGTGGCTGTATCGGCCCCGGAAAGGATGGGCGGAGCAGACCCGGCGGGCACCAGAGGGCGCCCCTCGCCGTCGAGGGCCACCGACCAACGGTACTTGAGCGGAAGGCCCGTGGGATCGGCGCTCTCGTGGCCGTCGAGGCGGATGTGGGCGCGCAGGTTTCGGGCGTTGCCGGAGGCGTCGAGCGCCGGGACGATCGTCGGGTCGGGCACCGTCGGAGCGATGCCTCCGCCGGGCAAGAACTGGACGCGATCGAACGTCTCGATTCCCGCGTCGGCCCACGACAAGAGCGCCGCCGGATCGAGCGCGGTGATGGCCACCTCGTCGGCTTCTTCGCGCTCACCGTCGGAAACGGTCAAGCGAACCCAGTAGCCGCCTGCCGCCGCCAGCCTGAATCGCCCGCCGCTCTCCGCGACCAGGTCCGTACGGAACGAAATTCGGGGCGCCGCAGAGTGCGCATCGTCGATCGCGGCCAGAGTCGTCTCGGCCGCCTGGGCGACGCTCTTGTCAGGCGCGAGCACCACCCGCCACGTGTAAACGAGCGGCGTTCCGTTGGCGTCGGCGGAACGCCGGCCGTTCAACCGGACGGTCGTGGTGGTACCAAGCTCCGGCGGCAGGCCCGGCCGGTACAGTAGCAGCTCCGAGTCCGGCCCGGCCTGCGCCGTCGGGGTCACATTCGTGACGGAGGCGCCGACTCGAACGGAGCCCGAAAGGCCCGAGATATCCGTGACCGTCAGCTCGAAGGTGTACGACCCGGCGGCGCGCGCATCGTACGATACGGTGGCCGAAGACGACGCGAGTGTTCGGGCCTCCGCGGGCGCCGCAGCAAGCCGCCATCGGTAGGCTGCGATGGGCCGCGTCGTGGCGCCGGGTCTCGAGCCGCGGCCGTCGAGTTGCAGCACTTGCGGTCCGCCCGCGAGCGACTGAGCCCGGATCGTCGCAACGGGAGGCGGGTTTGGCTGCGGTAGGACGGCGACGGTTCTCTCGGAGGCGGTCGAGGCGGTTGCGTCCGAAACGATCAGCCGCACGCTGTAGCTTCCCGCGCGGTCGGGCACGAACCGCGCCCGCCATGGTTGATTGGGATTCAGTGGAGCGATCGAGATTTCTTGAAGAGCGCTGCCCTGTGGACGAGACGACAGCCGCCAGCCGTACGACAGCGCGTCCTGGAGATCCGGGTCGCTGCTCTGGCTGGCATCGAGAACGACGTCGCGATTGGCCTGCGGTGAAACCGTGACGAGCGCAAGGGACGCTGCAGGGGGGCTGTTGCCGGCGTCCACGAGCGCCGTGGCCGGTACGCTCGACGCGATACCGTCGCTCACGATCAGACGCACGACGTACAAGCCCTTGCGGTCGGGCTGGAAGCGGCTGAGGGAAGCCGACGCGCTGTCGTTCGGCGCGAGAGACGCCGTCGTGAGCTGGCTGCCGGCGGGCCGGGACGCGAGGTCCCAATGGTAGACGAGCGCCGTGTCCGGGTCCGGGTCCGACGACGAGCTGCCGTCGAGCTCGACCGGTTGCGTCACGGCCGCCGGTCCGCTCGCGGAGCAGGCGGCGATCGGTCTCGCATTGACGGCGGTGATGCGTGTGAGCGAACGGGCCGAGGGCTCGATGCCGTCGTCGACGACCAGGCCTACCTCATAGCTCCCCGGCACATCGGGCACGAAGGAAGTATGCGCCGAGCCCGGCGAGCTGTTGGGCACGAGCGCCGAGGTCGACAGCCGGCTGCCCGACGGCACCGAGCGAAGGGACCACGAGAAAGAGAGAGTGTCTTCGGCGTCGGGGTCGCTCGAGCCGGCGCCCGAGAGCGTCACGGGACGGCGGAGGGCGACCGTCTGGTCGGCACCGGTTCGCGCCGCGGGTCCGGAGTTGACGGCGGTCGCGTCGACCCGATCCGGGGGCGAGGCTCCTTGTTGCGTCACGACGACCAGGGAGAGCCGGTAGAGGCCCTTGCGGTCGGGCCGGAAGGACGTCGTGGCTGCCCGGGTCGCGTCGTTCGAGCTCAGCGACGCCGTGGTCACGCGGCTGTTGGGCGGGACGCTCACGAACCTCCAACGATAGGTCATCGGCTGGTTCCCGGGACTGACCGATGCCGAGCCGTCGAGCGTGACGGTCTGAGTGACGCGGGCCGTCACGTCGGCCCCTGCATGGGCCTCCGGGAGCGCTGGCTGGACCTGGATGCTCCAATGCGCGGGGGGCGAGGCCGCTTCCGCGTCGCGCGCGACCAGGGCAATCGCGAAGGTTCCTGGCCGATCGGGGACAAAGGCGGTGGTCGCGGCGGAAGCGGAGCCGTTCGGAGTCATGCTGGCTGTGGTCAGGGCACTGCCCGCGGGCAAGCTCGTGAAGCTCCAGTCGTAGGTCAGCGCGTCGCCGTCGGGGTCGCTGGAGCCGGTTGCCGCCAGCGTCAGACTCTGGAAGCAAAGTCCCTCGCCGGGAGCCGCAATGCTCGCGACGGGCGGCCGGTTGGTGGCGGTTACAGTCACCGGAGCCGGGGCCGAGTCGAGGAACCCGTCACTCACCAGGAGGCCGATGGCGTAAACGCCCTTGCGGTCGGTCCGGAAGGAAGCCCGACCGGCGAGCGCGCTTGCGTTGGGCACGATGTTCCCATCGGTCAGGAGACTCCCGGCCGGGACGGACGCGAAGCTCCAGCGATAAATCAGGCTCGTGGGAGTCTCCGCGTCGAATGACGAGCGGCCGTCCAGGACTACGGTCTCGCCGGCGGGCACCGGCGCGCTTGCTACGGCGCGGGCCACGGGCGCCGTGTTCTCGAGCAGGGCGTCGACCACGGCCGAGGCGGAGGAGTCGGTCCCGTCCGAGACGACGAGGGATAGACGATAGGAGCCCGGCACATCCGGTCTGAAGAGAGGGCGCGCAGCCCCGGTCGTCGCGTTCACGGAGAAAGCGGAAGCAGTTGCGGAGCTGCCGGCAGGCCTGGCAGCGATCGCCCAGCGGTAGGACAGCGGGTCCCCTTCGGAGCGATCCGGGGCCGGCCCGTCGTAGCTGGCGCTCGCGTCGAGCTGGACGCCTGCGGCGAAGGCGGCGGGTGCCGGCGTCGCGAGGAGAGCCACGGGCGAGTGGTTCGCAGGCAGCACGGTCCCGATCGTCGTGGCGTGCAATACGAGTCCCGAGTTCGCGTCTGTCCCGATCGCGGTCACGTTGCCTCCGACGGGGGCGAGCGCGGACGTCAGCGGCATCGACACGTCGAATGACCAGGCGGCCGACTGCCCGCCGTCGAGCTCGACGGGCGGCACGCCGACGGGGGTCACTCTCAACCCCGGCAGGCCCCACGAGAGCGTGAGGTCCACCGGGAAGGCCTTCGCCTGGCCCTGGTTGGTCAGCGAAGCGGTGGCGCGGAACGCAGTGCCCCGCAAGACGGTGGCGTGGCAAGACAGCGGCGCGAGCGTCAACGCGGCCGGGGTCTGCACCAACCACGTGTCGGTGACGTCGGCGCTCGAATCGCCCGCGGGCGATCCGGTAGCGACATCCGCAGCGCTGACGGTGGCGTCGATCGCCGTCGCTCCCAGGGGAGCGGTCTCGCGCACGGTCACGGCGTACGTGAAGGTCGCCGTGGCGGCTGCGGCCAGCGTCGTCTCGACCGAGACCGGCGTAACGGAGTAGCCGGAGGAACCGGCTCCGAATACCAGTCCGCTGCTCCAGACGCGGGCCGCGGTTTCGCCGGTGTTGGCGACGACGACCGAAACCGGCGAGACGGTCTGGCCCCGGCTCACCTTGACGGGCGCCGCCGCGACGGAGCGCACGGCGAGCCGTGCCGGGCCTGGCACGATCGTCCAGGTGGCGGCAGCGGTGTTGGCCACGCTCGCGGCGGCCCCCGAGTTGGCGTCCTTGCCGGCGACCACGGCCGTGACCGTACGCGGGCCCGGGCTGGAGGCCCCGGTGACCTCGACGGCGAACGTGAGGACGGCGGTCTCGCCACAGGCCAGGGTCGTGGGGTTTGCCGGTCTGGGGGCAGCCTTGTAGCCGGCCGCATTTCCGGCGAATTGAAGTGCCGCCGTCAGTTGCACAGTGGAAGCGCCGCTGTCCGGCTCGGGGCCCAGCTCCCAGGTGTC
>JACQFU010000044.1 GCA_016199905.1 Candidatus Wallbacteria bacterium | reverse complement strand
CACCGGCGGCGACGTCGGCCGGCTGGTCGTGATGTACAGCATCAACGTCTTCCTGACGTTCTCGCTGACCGAGATTGCGATGTGCCGATTCTGGTTCACCCACCGCGATGAGCCGGCTCGCCTGAAGAACCTGTCCGTCCACGGCACCGGCCTGGTGCTCTGCATGTGCATTTTGATCGTCACCGTGATCCAGAAGTTCGCGGAGGGGGGCTGGCTCACGGTCGTGCTGACAGGCGCGCTGATCGGCGTCTGCTGGGCGATCCGGACGCACTACGAGCGCATCAACGTCGCCTTCCGATCGCTGGCCGACACGATCTCTTCGCTTCCGATGGAGAACAAGAAACCCGTAGGGCAGCCCGATCCGAAGGAACCTACGGCCATCCTGCTCGTGGGCGGCTACGGTGGGCTGGGCGTGCACAGCCTGTTGTCGATCTTCCGGTTCTTCCCCGGCTACTTCAAGAACTTCCACTTCGTGACGGTGGGCGTTCTCGACTCGGGCAACTTCAAGGGGCAGAGCGAGGTCGAGAACCTGCGCAAGTCCTGCGAGGCCACGCTGGAGCGGTACGTGACGCTGGCCAACCGTTTCGGCTATCCGGCCGCCTTCTCGTACGCCGTGGGCACGGACATCCCCAACGAGGCCGAGCAGCTCTGCGTGGAAGCGGCCGGTAGGTATCAGAAGAGCACGACTTTCGCCGGCAAGCTCGTCTTCGAACGCGAGCTCTGGTATCACCGTCTGTTGCACAACGAGACCGCCATCGAGATCCAGCGCCGGCTGCAGTGGTCCGGCCAGGCGATGGTCATCCTCCCCGTGCGGGTGCTCGAGATGGGCCGCGCCTGAGGGACTGCGTCTCCGCGCCAGGCGCCGGTTCTCAGTCGGGCTGCGGGGCCGTGCCGGCGGCCAGGCGCCGGTCGAGCTCGTCGAGGCCGTCGAGGCTGGCCAGCCAGTCGGCGATCGACTCGCGCACGGCGGCGCACTCCAGCCACAACACCGAGCTGGGGCCGCGCGCCCGCAGCCGCGGCGAGGCCGGCTCCGCGCCTCCGAGCGCCTGCTGTCCGTGGACGTCGCCGGGGCCGATCAGCACGCCTGGCCCCTCGAGCCGTCCCTCTCGAACGATCAACAACCGTTGAAGTGGTGCGCCCTCGGAGACCGCCTCCGCGCCGTCGGCGAATCGCTCCGCCTCCAGGGCCGCAGCCAGCCGGCCCAGCACGAAGGCCGGCAGTCCGGTGAAGAGCGGCACGCGTTGCAGCAGCGGTCCGTGCCGGATCAGCGGCGTCACGTTCTTGCGGTCCACCAGCGCCGCGTCGAACTCCGCTGCGCCCAGCGACGCCAGCTCCACGGGACCGTCGGCGACGACCGACGCGTTGCGCACTCCGCCGGAGAGCAGACGGTCGCCGCGCTCGCCCTGCCTCACTACACAGGCTCCGTCGGGGTGGCGCTCCCGTCGCAGCGCCTTTTCCAGCGACGAGAGGTGCTCCTCCGTCAGGTCCGAAAAAAGCGGAAACCGTCGCAGCTCCTCCAGCGTCCCGCGCCAGGGCAGGCTGACCGGGCCGCCCGGCAGCAGCAGCGCCTGCACCACCTCCCACTCCATCAATCCGAGGTCGGCGGCGGCCACCGAAAGCGCCTGGTCGAAGAACAGGACGCCTCCCGAGTCGACGATCCGATCTTGCAAGAAGCAAAGCGCCATCCGCAGCGGGAGCACGGCTTCGCGGAGTCCGGTCGAGGAGGGCAGCGGAATGACGGCGCGGCCGGCGTCGAAGCGCAGGGGAAAGTCCTTCGCTCCGCCCGGGCGCGCGTCGAAGTCTCTGGCGATCACCACGGCCAAGTCGGCGCCCAGGAAATCGCCCGTCATGCGCAATAGCCCGGTGAAGACTTGCCCGGCGCCCGATTGCAGCGCGCCGCAGATGTCGCTGCTGCCGTGGGAAGCCGGCCTGGCCGCCTGTCGCGGCACCGGGATGCAGAGGGCGATGTGGCCGGCGCGCAAGGCGGCCGCCAGGAACAGCAGCCCTGCCACGTGCAGCCTCGCGATGACCCAGAAGCCGGCCTGCGGGAGGATCGCAGCCCAGACGCTGGCCGCAAGGCAGCTGGCGGCCAGGATGAACGTCCGCCAGAAATGCCTCAGCGGCGTGGCCTCGTGGCCCAGAAGCAATGCCAGCGCCGCCGCAGGTGCCAAGCCCAGCGCGACCGCCTCCAGCGCGCCCCAGACCGTGCCCGCCAGGTACGCCCCCGCAATGCCCGTGCAGAGCGCAACGCCGCCTGTGAGAGCCTTCCCCGCTGCGAGCTCGCGGCGCCAGACCTCGGCGGTCAGCGCCGCGCCCAATCCCGCCAATCCCAGCCACGAGGCATCGCCGGGCAATCGCACCAGAAGATTCGGAAGAGCCGCCGAGTCGAATAGGCCCAGCTGCGCGAGCGCCAGCGGCACCGTTGCCAGCGCCTGGAGGACGATGCCTGCCAGCAGGGACCAGAGCCCCACGGCCAGCCGGGAGCCCCTGGTCTCCGACGCCAGTCTCGGGAGCTCCACCAGCAAAAGGCCCAGGACGCAGACGTGCGCCAGGGCCGTGAGGCCTGGCGGTCCCAGCGTGAGGGCCGGCACGGCCAGCAGCGCGATCGGAAGCATCAGCCGCGCGGCCCGGTTGCCCAGAAAGGCGGGGCCGGAGGCCCAGCGGATGGGGACTCCCGAGAGTCGCGCCAGCCCGCATCCCAGGCCACCGGCCAGCACCACGAGTACCAGCGCGCCCAGGAACAGATCGAGGCGTGCGTGGCCTGTTCCCGTGGACTCGCGAATTCCCTCGATGCTCGCGGACAGCAGGCTGGCCCCGAAGCGCACCGCGAGAAGCGCCCACAGCGCCGCCCCGATCGCGGCGAACGTCAAGCGCGTCTCGACGGCCGCGGCCCCGTCCGGAGGTCGCGCCGTCGGCCGGGTTGCCGACGAGAGCCGATCGCTGGAGCGAGATCCGCCGTGAGGTTCGCCGGAGGCGCCGCGGCCCGTCCACGACTCCAGGAGCGCCGCCCCGTCCCCGGGAAAGACGGGTCCCAGATCCACGAACATCAGGAGGATGCCCGCGGCGAGCAACTGGTCACAGGCAGGAGCCTCCGCCAGGAGGGCGCCCGC
>JACQFU010000373.1 GCA_016199905.1 Candidatus Wallbacteria bacterium | reverse complement strand
TGGGCTCGGTGCCGCGGAAAGCCACCACGACAAGCTCGGGAAATTCCGCGCAAAACAGCTGAGTCTCGCCCCGGCCGATGTAGTGCGGGATCGCCTTCCATTGTTGAGCCACCGTGTCGAGGATGACGTCCATCGTCGCATACGCCAGGCTCGAAGCGATTGCCATCGCATAGGAGTTGTTCTTGTTGTAGCCGGGGGCATCCGGCACGAGCGATGTGGCGTAACCCTGAAAAGAGACGTCACTCATGAGTTGAAACCCCTCCTCTTCCATTGTCGGTTGCGGAAGCGTATCGCGGCGTTCGGGCTCCGGTCAATCAAGTCGTCGAGCTTCTCGCCGACGCCTGGAGCAACCGCCATCGGGCAATCCCCTACCCGGCAGCGCCAAACCGTCGAACGCGGCCCGCTCTTACCGCCGGCCGCCGGAGCGGCCCTCGTCGGTCGGGGGCTTGTCGTCGATCTTGACGCGCTTGCCTTCGACGGGAGGAGCGGCGTTCCCGCTGCCGCCGCCGGGCGTGGCGGGCGGCGCCGCGGCCGTGGCCGCTTGCGGAGGAGGGCTGGGCGAGACGGTTGCGGCCGGGACCTGGGCCGAGACGGTCCCCGCGGCCGGTTGAGCGGGGGCGGCGGGCGCCGAGCCCACAGGTGCCGGGTCGAGTGCGCGCAGCTTCACCAGGGCGGCGTCGAGCATGTGGCAGGCCCGCGCCGGGTTGTCGAGGAAGATCTTCTGGAGAACGCGCTCCAGGCGCTCGGGCAGCGCTTTCTCCTGTTCCGGATGGACCTTGACCATCTCCTTGCGCCACTTGGCGAAGACGGGGAAACGATCGCTGAAGGTCTGGCTGGTCGTCTTGGAGACCATCACCGCGGCCTTCTTTGCCTCCGGAAGCGGACCCTGGTCGAGATCGATGAACCGGTTGATGCTCTCCTTGAGCTTGGCGCGCTCGTCGGGCGTCATCCGGGTCAGCTTGTCGACGTAGCTCTTGGCGAGATCCTGGAGCTGATCTTCGCTGTTGCCGCCGCCGCCGCCGCGGTCGGTTTTCCAGGTAGGATCGGTGCTGTCCTTCGTGGTGAAGGTGCGGTCCTCGCTCGACTTGTTGCCGCCCTTGCCCTCGGGGTCGCTGGCGATGATCTTGAAGTGGTAGTTCGTCGCCGGGTCGAGGCCGGTGAGGATGATCGAGTGGTTGGTCTCGGCCTTCTGCTCGAAGTTGGACTGGGTGGTGCCGTATTCCTCCGTCTTTCCGTATTGCACGACGGTGTCGGTGCGCAGGTTGGTCGTCCAGCTGATCGTGGCCTGCGTCGCGCCCTCCTCGACCGTGATGTTGATGATCTCGATCTGGGGGCGCGTGTGGAATTGCAGCTCGCGGACCCAGGCGGCGGGGAAGCTGTCCTGGTCGCTGTCGTAGCTGAAGAGGAACCGCACGTAGTAATTGGTGTCGGGCTTGAGGCTCTTGAGGGTCTGGCGGTATTCCGTCTGGGGGGCCGCCGGGACCTCGCTCTTCATCATCTCGTCCTTCTTGTCGCCGTACTCCAGGAACGAGTAGCAAGGGGCGCTGGCGCGCCAGCTGATGACGGCCTGATCGGCGTCGACCTCGAAAGACTTCTCCAGCAGCTTCAGCTCAGGCTTGGGGAAGATGAGCATGAAGACCCAGACGAGCGCCGCGGCAAAGAGCAGGACGGAGGGAATGCCGATGGCCAGCGCGACCGTTCGCGACGGACCGGCGAGCGTACGGGCGATGGCGATGGAGATGCTCTGGGCCGAGATGCTGCCGCTGCCCACGACGCCCGACTGCTGCTCGGGGATGGAGCGGGTCTGTACGGAGAGGCTCTTGGTGCCGCTGGCCGGAGTCTGCCTGGAGAGCTGGCGGACCTTGCTCTTGCGCTCGATCTGCTTGAGCTTCTCGAGCATGTCCTTTGCGCTCGAGCAGCGGTCCTCGGCCTTCTTCTGGAGCGCCTTGAGGACGAACTCGTCGAGCTCCGGCGTGACCTCGGGATTGAGAGTCGACGGAGCCGCCAACTCCGACGACATGGCCTTCGAGCCCGGCTGGTAAGGGCCCTTGCCCGAAAAGGGCGGCTGGCCCGCGAGCATCTCGTAGGTGATCACGCCCACCTGGTAAAGGTCGCTGCGCTCGTCGACGGCGTCGCCGCAGAGCTGCTCGGGCGACATGTACATCGGAGTGCCGAGGCTGACGCCGCTGACGGTGATGCTGGTCTGTTCCAGGTCCTTGACGAGACCGAAGTCGGTAACGATGGCATTGCCGCGCAGGTCGAACTTGATGTTCGAGGGCTTCAGGTCGCGGTGCAGGATGTGCTTGTCGTGGGTGTAGGCAAGCGCCTTGAGGATGTCCTGGGCGATCTTGAGGGCCTTCTTCGGCGGGAGCTTCTGCTCCTTCTTGATGATGTCGTCGAGGCTGTCGGCCTTCAGATACTCCATCACGTAGTAGCAGAGGCCGTCCTGCTCGCCGGAGTCGTAGATGGTGATGATGTTGGGGTGCGCGAGCTTGGCGGTGGCCTGAGATTCGCGCTTGAAGCGCTTCACCATCTCCGCGTCGCGGGAGTAGGCCTTGGGGAGGACCTTGATGGCCACCTCGCGCTCGAGGCCCTCCTGGATGCCCTTGTAGACATCCGCCATGCCGCCGCTGCCGAGCTTCTCGACAATCTTGTACTTGCCGAGGACTTTGCCGATCATCTGCTCGCTGGACATGACGGGGCTGCGCTCACTCCTCCTGGCGGGACAAAAGAGGCCGGCCACCGCGGTCTCGCGGCGACTTACCTATAAAGACGAGTATAGCGCCGATTTTGTTCCATGGGAGAAAACGCCCCAAGCGCCAGGCCCGCCCTTCAGATCCTCGCCGCGTCGTCCGCGCTGTTGAACACCTTGATGATGGTGGTGAAGCGCGTGATGTCGAGCACGCCCAGGATCGCCTTGCTGACGTTGCAGAGCGCCAGCTCCAGCCCCTTCTTCTTGAGCGCCTCGAACAACAGGGCGAGCGAACCGATGCCCGCGGAGTCGATGTAGGCCAACGCCTCCATGTCGAGCACCACCCGCCGCTGGCTTGGCTTGAGCTTCGACAACACCGCCTCGTGGAAGACTCGCGAATTGAGCAGCGACAGGTTCGGAGGCGAGCCGATGAACAGCACGGCGCCCACGTCGCGCCCCTCGGGCTTCCAGCTGCCGCCGGAGGTGTCGGGCCCTTCGGCCCGCTTCTCGATGGGGCCGGAGCGCGGCACGGGCTTGGCGTCCGGCAACGGCCGAGGAGTCAAACGGTCCTCCATCGGAAGCTCCAGCGTCAGCTCGCGGCTGGCGGCGATGGTGTTGGGGAATTCGCGGCGCGCCAGCTCCAGGTACTGGTCGATGACGTCGTCCTCGCGGTAGGGGTCGTGGTGGAACAGGCAGAGCATCTTCACGCCGGCGGCCTTCGCCACCTCGACGCAATCTCGCCAGGTGCTGTGGCCCCAGCCGCGGTGCGCTTCGTAATCTTCCGGCGTGAACTGGGCGTCCATGATGAGCAGGTCCGCGTCCTGGGCCAGTTCGTGCAGCTTCTGGTCCTTGTGGCGGTCGGGCCAGGGCTCATTGTCCGTGGCGTAGGCCACCACGGCGTTCTCGTCCTCGACGCGGTAGCCGAAGGCGCCCTGCGGGTGATTCAGGAAGCGCGATGTCACGATGCAATCGCCGAGGGTGATCGTCTCTTCCAGCAATTCGATGAAATGGACGCTCGAGGGCATGTCGCTCATTTTCACCGGGAAGTAGAGGCTGCCCATCTGCCCGCGCAGAGCGTCTTCCAGGCGGCTGTCGACCTTGAAGGCGCCGTGGATGCTGAACTCGTTTCCGGGGACGAACCCGGGCTGGAAGAAGGGGATGCCCTGGATATGGTCCCAGTGGAAGTGGGACAGGAATATGTAGCCCTTCCCCTTGAAGAACGGGTCCGACATCAGCGTGTAGCCCAGCTTGCGGATGCCCGTGCCGGCGTCGAGGATCAGGAGCGTGGAGCCCGCGCGGATCTCGACGCAGGACGTATCTCCGCCGTAACGCATTGCGGTCGGTTCGGGGGTGGGGATGGAGCCTCGGGTGCCCCAGAACTTGACTCTCATTGGCTCACGGCCGGCCCACAACGAAGGCCCTGTCGCGTCTCATGACTTCGTGCAACTTGTCGTGCATGTCAAGCGGGAGCGCACGGGCGCCCTTTTGGCTGTTTCGTGAAGACGAGGCGGATCTCGTTGCCGCGATCGTTGAACTCGACACGGTCCGTGTACTCCTCGATCAGCAGCAGGCCCTTGCCGCGTTTGCCGGAGGGGTCCTTCTTCTGCTTGGCCATCACGCCGGAGACCGGGAAGCCCTCTCCCTCGTCGCGTACGCGGATCGTGAGCTGCTTGTGGTCGGGAACGACGCTGACGTGGACCCGGCGGGCGGGGTCGCTCTTATTGCCGTGCTCGATGGCGTTGGCCAGCGCTTCCTTGATCACGAGCACCAGGTTGTAGCGCTCTTGCTCGAAGAAACCGCATCGCTGAATGAAGGCGGATATCTGGCGCACCTGGGTCTGCAGCGCGGCCGTCTTGCTCTCGAAAGTCGCGTGCAGCTCCGAGTCGGCTGCCTTGGTGCGGATTGCCAGGAAGGTGAAGTCGTCTTGCAACTTCTCCGTTTCGGCGAAGGCGACGGCGCTGGTGTACAGGTGATCCGCCAGGTCTTCCATCGGCCGGTCGCGGTAGTTGCGCACCAGGTCCTCCACCCGGGTCAACTCGAACATCTCGCCGCCGGGAGCCTGGGCCTCGATCAGGCCGTCGGTGTAGAGGATGAGGAGATCCAGCGGCGACAGCTTCACGGTCTCCTCGAGATAGGTGTAATCGTCCACCAGTCCCAGCGGGAATCCGCCGACGGACAAGGGGCGATACTCGTCACTGCCGGCGGCCAGATAGAGCGGGTAATTGTGGCCGGCGTTGGAGTAGGTGAACGTCATCTCCTTGGCGTCGAGGATGCCCACGAACATCGTGATATAGCGCTGCGACTGCGTGTCCTGCCTCAAGGAGAAGCTGGTCTTGGAGAGCACTTCCGCCGGCGACTGGTGGCGGCTGAAGAAGGTCCGCACCATGTTGCGTCCCATGGCCATCACCAGGGCGCTGGCGATGTCGTGGCCGCTCACGTCGGCGATCACCACGGCCAGCCGATTCTCGTCGATGGTGATGAAGTCGTAGTAGTCGCCGCCGACGCGGTTGGCCAGGGCGTACTTGGCCGCGAACTCGAAGAGCGGGAACTCGGGCATCGCCCGCGGCAAGAGCAGCTGTTGCACCTTGCGCGCGTCTTCCAGCTCCAGGTTCAGCCGCTCCTGGTTCACCTTGTCACGATAGAGGCGGAACTTCTCCATCGTCACGGCGGCCAGGTTGGCGATGGAGGTGAGCAGGTTGAGATCGTCCTGGCTGAAGTTCTTGTTTCCTCGGTTGTTGGTGAGGTTGATGACGCCGATGCAGCGCCCCTCGCTGACCAGCGGCACGCAGATCATCTGGCGGATGTCGCTGTCACGCTTCAGCGCGTACTTGAACGCGTCGTCCTGGCTGCCGCGGTTGACGATGCGCCCCTGGCCGGTCTCGGCCACGGTGCCGGCGATGCCTTCGCCCAGCTTGAGCACCGTGCGGTTCTCGGCGATCTTGTCGACCCCATCCACCAGCTTCACCACCAGGCCGCCGAGTTGCTCGTTCATCACCATCAGAGACCCGCGCTCCGCCGAGAGCACCTGGCGCGTGCTCTTGAGGATCGACTTCAGCAGCGCGTCCATGTCCTGGGCCATGTTGAGCGACTTGGAGACCTCGAACATCACCGACAGCTCGTTGATCTTGCGGTCGAGGCGCAGGTTGGTTTCGATCAGTTTCTCCAGGCTTCGCTGCAACTGCGCGTTGGTCTGCTCGAGGAAGATCTGGTTCTTCTTTAGATTTTCCGTGAGGCGGGCGTTCTGGATGGCGATGGCAGCCTGGTTGGCCAGGGCCGAAAAGAAGGCGGCGTCCTTCTCGCTGAAGAAGCGGGTGGTCTCTCGGATGTCGACGTAGAGACAGCCGATGATCCTGTCCTGAGCCTTGAGGGGGGCGCACATGATGGAGAGGATCTTCTGGGAGATGATGCTCTCGCTCTTGTAACGCTCGTCCTCGGCGACGTTGGTGCTGATGATGGTCTCGGCCTTTTCGATCACCTTGCGCGCGAAGGACTGGGAGAACGCATGGCGCTCGGCGTCGCGCAGGTCGGCGTCCATGTTCTTGGCGACGACGGGGACCAGCTTGTCGCCCTCCGTGAGCATGATGAAACCCCGCTCGGCGCGCATCATCGAGAGCACCTTGTCGATGATCTCCTTGAGCACCGCGTCGAGGTCGAGCATGGAGTTGATGTGCGCTCCGACCTCGATGAGCGCTTCCAATTCCTTGACCGACTTCGGCATCGCCTTGGTGAAGAT
Source organism: Candidatus Wallbacteria bacterium (assembly GCA_016199905.1). Lineage (GTDB taxonomy): Bacteria > Muiribacteriota > UBA6191 > JACPRK01 > JACPRK01 > JACPRK01. Next base: position 4,669 of record JACQFU010000373.1, on the reverse strand, counting down.
GCGCGTCGTTCGATCGCCGTCGCCCAGGCCACCCATCCGGCTGGTGAGGAAGCGGTCGATCTTCTCCTGGTCCTTCTGCTCCAGGTAGAGGAAGTACGCGTAGTCTCCGAGCGAGAAGGACGTGTTGTCGACCAGGGCGAACTTGTCGACCTGCTGCTGGTTGACGAAGACGAAGTTGGTGCTGTCCAGATCCTCCAGGATGAAGCGCCCGCCAAGCTTGAGGATCTGGGCGTGCTTGCGCGAGACCCCCTTGATGGGGACCGAGATATCGTTGTCCGGCCGAGAGCCGAGAGTCGTGCGGTCTTTGATCAGCTCGAAGAACTGCGTCGACCGGTCCTCGTTGAGCAGCACTAGAACAGGCATGTGCGAAATGGGAGCCGGAAGCCGATTATATAGAAGCTGGAGGCCGGAAGCTAGGTTCTAGCGTCTGCGTTCATCCCCCGATTTCCTTCTTCACCGTTGCCGCCTGCGGGTCGTTCGGCGCCAGTTCGAGGAACTTCTTCCAGTGCTCGTCGCGCTTGGCGCGGTTGGGTGCGTACGTGTGGAAGAGCACTCCCATGTTCAAATGCACCTGGGGATAGTCCCGGTTGTACTCCAGCGATCGGTTGAAGGCCGCTTCGGCCTCCGCATAGCGGCCGGCGGCGATGAGCGCGATCCCCGCGCGGTTGCACGCGACGGAGAAGGTGTCGGCCACGTGACGGTGGTGCGCGTCGACCAGCTCGGTCTTGTGGTAATTCGCCGGGTCCGGGTAGTCGATGGACCACGGCTCCTGAGTGGCCGGGGCGGCTTTCAGCACCTCGTAGAAGAGGCCGCGGTTGGTCACAGGCAACCCCTTCCACTCTTTTCGCTCTTCGGAGTCATGCCAGTTCCAGAAGACGCGCCGCTGCTTCAGGTTCGCTTCGACGATCGCCCGGGCGATGCGCTCGATGTACCGCTGGCTGATGTCGCCGATCTTCCAGCCCTTGGCCTTGGCGACTTCGGCGCCTCGCTCCCCGACCAGCTCGTCGACCGAGGACGGCAGCACGAGCTGTGGGTAGCGCCGCCGCAGGTGGTGGACGTACCAGGGCAAGCACAGGAGGTAGTCGTTCACGACCATCCGGTCGACGTACCGCCTCTCCAACAACTGCACGTAAGCCGCCGACCAGATGAGGAACTGATCGTCCACCATCAGGAGCCCGCCGGGCGGAAGACGTTTGAACAGTTCCTCCGTGAACTCCGGCAGCGAGCGATTGCTGCTCTTGTCGACCAGCGGGCGATTGACGACGGCCGGTGCCGCCAGCAGCAGCAGACCGGCCACCGCGGTCGCCACGGCCCGCTGACCCGGAGGCCGCCCGCGACCCGCCATGGTTGCCAGCGCCGCCAGTCCTTCCGCGGCGCAGAGCGCACACGCGAGGTAGACCCCCAGGAAGTACCCGTCCTTGTCGGGGATGTGATAGTTCAGGTCGAACACCAGGTTCACCGCCACCAGCAGCGCCATCGCGATGGCCAGTGAACGGCTGCGCATCGCCAGCGCGACGGCTCCGATCGCCACCAGCGGCAAGAGCCACGGCGTGAACTGCAACTGGAACCGCTCCCAGAACTCCCCCACCTCTTTGGCGATGCCAGCCTCCGGGTCGGTGAACATGCGGTACTGGAACTGTCTGCCCGTCAGGTGATAGAGGAAGCTGCCCACGGTGCCGGGCTCGCCGTGGTTGAACAGCACGCCCTGCGAGGCTCGGATCGGCACGTAGGCGTAGAGCAGGAGCATTGCGCCGAACGCCGCCGCCGCGCGCGCGAGCTCCCGCCGCGAGGGCTGCCAGGCGCCGCCGCTACGCCAGGGCTGCCAGTCGCACAGCACCAGCCAAGCCAGCGCCGGCACGTTCCACAGGGTCGTGAGGTGGTTCGTGAAGGACAGGCCCAACATCCCCGCCGTCATGGCCAGCCGTCGCGCCGACGGGCCCTTCCAGAACGTGAGCGCCGCCAGCAGACAGGCCGCCGTCAGCGCAGCGTGCAGAGAATAGACCTCGCAGGCCGTCCCCTGGTCCCACAACTCCTTCGAAACCGCCATCAGACCGGCCCCGAACGCCGCGGATCCGGCCGTCAACCCCGCCTGCCGCGCCACCAGGAAGAGTAGGCCCACGCAAACCGCCGCCGGCACCGTCCCCAGCAAATTGACGCGGAACGCGATGGTGCCGATGGGGAGCAGCGTGAACAGCTTCCCCAGGAGCGTGAAGAACGGATAGCCCGTCGGGTGCGTGATATCGAGCATCGGGCAGACGACGGCGAACTCCGACGAATCGCCCCAGTAGATCGTGCGGCAGACCGTGAGCAGATAGATCGCGAGCGCCGCCAGCCCCAGCCCGGCGGCGATCGCGAAGTCGCGCGCCTCCAGCGGCGGCGCGGCAGTAGAAGCGGGTTTGGCGAGGCGGAGTTTGGAGGGGGGAGGAGGCATGTTGAAGGTGGAGTTTCGCCCCACACCCTACCAAGAGGGCTAGCCCCCTTGGGCCCCCTTTTTGATGGACGACTCCCGCTCGCACTCGATGCCACGAGGACATGCAAGCGTCTCTCTGACAACGGGGGGCCAGGGGACCCTGTCCCCTGGTGGAAGCTCGAGGGCAAAGCCCTCGATGGGTCTACTGAGTACCAACCACCGGCTTACCTTTTCCCGCGCAGCACGCGGTCGTTGCCGCTGCGGGCCGTGACGCCCGTCTGGTCCAGGTGCTCCAGGAACGGGATCAGGTACTTGCGCGTCAGGCCGGTGGCGTCCTTCAGCTCGGGGGTGCTCGCCTTGCCGCGCCCGGCGAGCGCGCCCATCGCCTTCTTCAGCAGACGTTCGAAGTTCGCCACGGAGAGCATCAGGTCCGGGCTCACCCTCACGGCCCGGCCCGAGACCGCCAGAAACTTCACCAGCTCTTGAAACTCATGACGCATCAGACGCATCTCCGTCTCGAAGGTCCGCAGGTTCAGGAACAGCTCGGGGGCCTCGGCCAGCATCTTCTCGGCCCGGGCCACGGCCGCTTCGAGCTTGTTGCCGGCCCGGGGGCGCCAACCGGCGCGCCGGACCAGGTTCTGCTCGACCTCCACCCTGCCGCCCGACAAGGCGTGGAGCAGCAGCCGGTCGAAAGACTCTTCGTTCAAGACGGAGAACGCCGCTTTGTGGAGTTGGATGCGATCGATTCCAGGAGCTGGCGGATGTTTTGAGTGAAACTGGTCGAGGGTCTCCACGAGGCGGCGGCACTCGCGTTCGATACGAGCCCCGGAGAAGTAATGCTCGCCCGCGCGTTCCACGGTGCCGGCCGCGGCCGCTTCGAGCGCCCGCAGCACCTCGTCGACCGGCAGCGCCAGAGCCGACGAGAGCGATTGCGGGGTATAGAACGCCGTATCGCTCCTGTCCAGGGCATGCACGACCAGTTCCTGCGGAGTGGCGCGCTCCATCTTCTGCAAACGATCGGCCGCAGGAGCTGCCTTGCGGTGTTTCTGTGGGCACGGGTCGAGCACCTGCCCGCCGCCGATGGTGACCATGGGCGCATAGAGACGCAACAGGTAGTGATCTCCTCGGGCCGCCGAGACGGGCGACTCGAGCCGAAGCTGGGCCAGGGCGCTGCCTCCTTCCAGCAACTCCTTTCCTTCCAGCAAGTGGATCCGGCCGAGGACTTCGCGTGTGCCGAGGTAGAGGCGGATGCGGGAGCCGGTCGCCAGCGGCGAGGCGCTGCGCGGAAGGCCCCGGAGCAACCGCACCCGGCAGTCCAGCAACGAGCTGGGGTGGAAGTAGCCGGGCTCGACGCAGAGGTCGCCTCGGGCAATCTGCTCGTGAGTCACGTCGGGAAGGTTGAGCGCAGCCCTCTGGCCGGCGAACACCTGCTCCACCGGTTGGTCGAAGGCTTCGAGGCTGCGGACGCGCGAGGTCGATTGCCCGGGCAGGATCTCGATAGCGGCGCCGGCCGAGAGTTTGCCGGAAGCGACGGTGCCTGTGACGACGGTGCCGTGGCCCTTCAGAGTAAAGACGCGGTCGACGGGGAGGCGGAAGAGTCCGGAGGTGACGGGGTCGGGAAGCGTGGCGAGCAGCTCGTCCAGGGCGGTCGTCAACCGGCTCACGCTGTCGGGGTCGGAGGCCGCCGTTTCGACGATGCGGGCGCCCTCGAAAGGCGTCCCGGCCAGCCACTTCCCGACGTCGGCGCGGACTCCGGCGCGGGTTTCGGCATCGGCGAGGTCGGCCTTCGTCAGGGCTATGACGCCCTGCGTCACGCCCAGCAATTCCAGGATGTCGCGGTGCTCGCGCGTCTGGGGCATGATCCCCTCGTCGGCGGCGATCACGAGCAGGTAGGCCCGGATGCCCCAGGCGCCGGCCACCATGTTCTTGATGAACTTCTCGTGACCCGGCACATCGACGATGCCGATTCGCCGCCCCGCCGGCGTGGTGAAGTGGGCGAACCCCAGCTCGATGCTGATGCCGCGCTTCTTTTCTTCCGGAAGGCGATCGGTGTCGATGCCGGTCAGCGCCCGGACCAGAGTCGTCTTGCCGTGGTCGATGTGACCGGCCGTCCCTATCGTCTGGATGAGGCTCATCGGCGCAGAGCATAGGCTCCGTCGAGAGGGGAGTCAACCTCAGGGCTCCGGCAAAGTCGTGGATCTCCCGTAGTGGTGCGGAGATGACGAAAAGACTGGCGCCGCTCGGCATGTTGTGGCACCT
>JACQFU010000372.1 GCA_016199905.1 Candidatus Wallbacteria bacterium | reverse complement strand
CGCGCTCCTCGACGTGCGCCTCCGGGGGGCCCGAGAGCGCCTGTTGCTTGAGCGCGTCGGCCGCGAAGACGTCCAGGCTGCGAGCCTGCGCCAGGGCGCGAGTCAACGTCACGCCGCCCAGCTCCAGGCATCGCGAGAATGCCAGGCGGCGGTTCCGCAGGATCTCGATCGAGGTCTTCGAATGGCCGATGTCGACGATTGCCACGGTCCCCTCACCCGGGTCGCTCAGCTCCAGGAGCGCGTTCACCACCGCGTAGCTGTCGACCTGGTGCAGCGCGTCGGTGCGGCCGGCCGCCTCGAACACGGGCCGAAGGCGATCGAAGTCCTCGTGGCTGACGGCGAAGACCAGCACCTCGCTGCCGCCGTCGGCACGCCGGTCGTCCACGACGTAGTGGTCGACGTAGCCCTTGTCCAGCGTGAAGGGGAGCTGACTCTCGGCTTCGAAGGGGACCACCTTGGCCAACTGCTCGCGGTCGTGGAATGGCAGCGTCATCGATCGGGTCACCACGACCCGCCGGTCGATGGACAAGGCCACCAGGTCGAAGGACCCGCGTGTGGCCGTGGCGACGACCTCTCGCGGGTCGGAGCCGGCGACGGGGTAGGACGCCGCTGCCGTGACCTGTGTCTTGAAGAGACCGGCCTCGATCAGGACGGTCTTCACCTCGCTGGACCCGATGTCGACGCCGAGGATCTTCAACTCTCTCTCCAGTACAGATATCGGATGTTGTCCGGCTCCCGCAGAATGACCGTCTCGACGGCGCCGTCGTAGCTGCCGAGGTGCGCCTTGACCTGGATGCGCAACAGATTGCTCTTCGGCCCCAGGTAGGGGGCCGCCTTGTTCCAGGCCAGCGGATCGGCCGCGTTCACCACCGACGATACCGCTCCGAAGTCGCGCAGCGGCCGGCTTTCCAGGAGCTTGGCGACGATGGCCTGGCGGTTGGCGCTCTCGAAGATACCGGGCACGGCTGCCAGCACCTCGGGCGGCGCCGCGTTGGCGTTGACTTGCGCCGTGGCGCCAAAGATCGTCACGAATTCCTTGAGGGCCAGCGATGCGGGCATGGTGTCGCTTCCGGGCACGCCGTCCATTATCCGTCGATCCATGTGGCGCAGCAGCATCAACTCGTCGATCGACTCGAAAGGTCCGTTGCGGGCGCGGTAACTGGGCGTCTGCTCGCTGTAGTAGCTCGACTCGGCGCCCTCGGGGCGAGAAGTGCTGTCCTTGTCCAGCCAGTCGAGGATGGAGTTGGCCAGCGGCGTGCTGATGTCGTCCACGGCGGTGGTGTCGCTGAAGGTGAGCTTCTTGCGCTTGCGGACGTTGCAGACCTTCAGGAGGTTGACCAAGAACTCCGGCGCCTTCTCGGCGGCGTTGAGGTTGAAGCGGCCCATCTCGTCGCGGATCTTGATGGCGACCGAGCCGTTCTCCAGCGGCATTCCGGTCGCCTCGCTGGCCCGCATCAGCAGGTAGATCTCTTCGAGCTTGCTCGGCTGGCCACCGGCCTGGATCAGCTTCGACTGGTAGGCGGGATCGGGCAAATAGGTGTAGCCGCCCGTGTACTGCGGGTCCAGCTTCACCAGCGTGATGGCCAGGTTCAGCCCGGCTTGCGCCAGCTGGATCGCCCGGAACCGGTCGACGTCCTTGCGCGAGATCGCCAGCTGCGAGGAGACCAGGTCATGGAAGCTGTAAGCCATCGTCGCCAGCAGGATCAGGATCGAGAGCACGATCAAGATCGCCAGTCCCTCCCGGCTGCGCCGTCGGGGGTTGGCCCCCGTTCGTGGCGCGTCCGTCGAAAAGCGGGGCCTGCCGTTGCCCATGTGGTTCGACAGGCTCACTCCGAATGGAACGAGACGAAGACTCGGCAGATCCCAGGAGCTGCTTCTTCGTAACTGGTCGAAGGAAACTCTCACTGCATCCCCCCTGGCACCGGCGGGGGCGTGCCGGCGGCGATCCCGGGCGCGGTCTGACCACTGGGCACGGGAGTCAGAGGCGGCGCTCCCAGGAACGGGTTCGCTTGCTGCATCGTCTTGCGCGCCGGATCGGCGGTCTGCCGCAGGCCGACCGTGACGACGTCGTCGACGTCCCCGGTGTCGCCTGCGATCGTGTACTTCACACGGACCATCCGGGGCAGCGCCCGCTTCAGCGAAAAGTCCCACGCCGAGTTCCAGGTCGAGCCGTCGTAGTAGTCGAACTCCCAGCTCTTGACATTGGGAAGCGGCTCTTTCTTTCCCTTTTCCTTCGCGACGGTGTCCGTCAGGAAGTAATAGGGGTGCGCCAGGATGTAGCGCTCGCCGGCGCCGGAGGAGCCGAACTCCACCCAGTTGACCTGGCTGGTCGGGGCCTTTTCGGTGGAGGGAATGCTGAAGGGCGCCGAGAGCGTCGTGAAGGAGAGCTTGTGGCCGTCGCCCTTGAAGTTGGCCTTCGGGTTGGCTTGCTCGTACGGCGTGATGCCCTGGACGGCGGTGATGAAGGTGCGTCGCAGGAAGATGACTTTCATGAAGGCGTCGAACCGCCCCATCACGCTGGCCATCGACCGGCTCGCGGTGGCGTAGCAGGCCCAGGTCGTCACAAGGAGCACCGACAGCAGCGCCGAGGCGATGAGCAGTTCCAGGATCGTGAAGCCGCTGCTTGCGGAGTGCCGAGGCGTGCTAGCGACTCTCATGGCCTCCCCGGCAGCAGCTCCTTGTCCGGGACGTAACTGATGACTTGCACGTGGCGCCGGGGATGCTCGTCCCAGGTAACCTGGACCTCTATCCGGCGCAAGCCGGGCACGGTCGGGACCAGCGGCTCCAGCGACACCTTGTCGACACGATACGACCAGTGATAGCGCGAGAAGTGCTCGAAGACGCCATCCCGGTAGTCGCCGATGCCGACGCCGGTCTTGGCGGTTCGCAGCTCGGTGAACTTCTCTTGGGCGAGGAAGCCGGCGATGACGGTTTCTTTGGCCACGCGGTACATCTCCAGCGAGTGGAAGATGCTCGTGAGCACCACGACCAGGCTCGAGCCCAGGATCGCCAGGGCGATCATGATCTCCAGCAGCGTGAAGGCTTGTCGGGAACGGGGCTTCATACGCCGGTCTTGTTCAGCTCGTAGATGGGCAGAAGAACCGCCAGCACGATGAAGCCGACGGTGAAGCCCATCATCACGATGATGACAGGTTCGAGCAGAGAAGTGAGCATTTCGATGGTGCTCTCGACCTCCCGGTCATAGTCGTCGGCCAGACGCATCAGCATCTTTTCGAGCTGTCCGCTCTTTTGGCCTGCGGTGATCATGTCGAGCACCATCGACGGGAAGAGGCCCGATTGCCGGAGCGGCGTCGCGAGCGATGCACCCTGGCTGACGGACTTGCGGGTTTGCTCGAGCGCCTCGGCGATGACGACGTTGACGACGACGTTCTGGACGATCTCCAGCGCCTGGAGGATCGGCACGCCGCTTTGCAACAGGATGCCGAGCGTTCGCACGAAGCGGCTGATGGCGAGCTTGTTGAAGAGAGTGCCGAAGACGGGCATCTTGAGCTTGAAGGCGTCGAAGGAGCGAGTGCCGCTCTCGGTGCGAGTCCAGCGCGAGAAGGCGGCGTAGGCGCCGAAGAGGACGCCGAGCACGAGCCACCAGTAGCCGGCCAGGAAGTCGCTGGTGCCCAGGAGAATGGTGGTAGGCAAAGGCAGCGCGCGGTTGGCTTGCGTGAAGAGCACGGTGAGTTGCGGGACGATGTAGACCAGCAGGAAGGTTACGATGGCGGTGCCGACCATCGTCATCAGGACGGGGTAGGCGAGCGCGGTGAGGATCTTTCCCTTGAGCGTTTCGCGCTTGTCCAGGTAGTCGGCGAGCTGGAAGAGGATGTCCTCGAGCTTGCCGCTCTTCTCGCCTGCCTTGACTGTGCTGACGAACATCGCGCTGAAGAGCTCGGGAAACAGCGCCAGCGCGCTGGACAGGGGCGAGCCCTCGCGGACCTTTTCGCGGACCTGGATGACGACCTCGCGCATCATCATGTGATCGATCGACTCGCCGATGGAGGAGAGCGCCTCGATCATGGGAAATCCGGCGGCCGTGAGCGTGGCGAGGTTCCGGGTGAAGACCGATATCTCCTTGGCCGCGATGCGGTCGAAGAGTCCGGCGGAGGGCGAGGACCGGTCCCCGGCCGTCAGCTCGGTCGGGTAGAGGCCCATCGCCCTCAGTT
>JACQFU010000371.1 GCA_016199905.1 Candidatus Wallbacteria bacterium | reverse complement strand
GGGAGTACAAGGATCTCTACGAGCGCTTCGGAATCGGCACCACCACCTGGAGCCCGCTGATGTCGGGGCTTCTCTCCGGCAAGTACCTGGACGGCATGCCCGAGGGGACGCGGGTAACGTTGCCAGGCTACGAGTGGCTGCGCGGCAAGTTCGAGAGCGATGTGACCCGGCGGAGGATGGAAGTCGTCCGGCGGCTCCGGGATCTCGCGCGGTCGCTCGACTGCACCCCCGCTCAACTCTCGATCGCCTGGTGTCTGAAGAATCCCCACGTCAGCAGCGTGATCACGGGCGCCTCGAGGCCCGAGCAGGTCACGGAGAACATGAAAGCTCTCGACGTGCTGCCTCGACTCACGCCCGAAGTGATGCGCCGGTTCGAGGAGTTGCTGGAACAGAACTAGCCGGCAGAAGCCTCAGCGGCGCCGATCCGGCTCCATCGTCTTGGTCGGGATGGGGATGTCCGGCTCGTGAGCGGGGTCGTAGAACACGGCGGCGTAGACTTTGTCGCTGGCGGAGTCGGCGATCACCCAGAGGCCCACCTTCTTGGCAAACTGGTAGATCTGCTGCGGAGAACGAGGCGAGCGGGCCGTGTAGTCGGAGAGCTTCGCCGGGCTGCCATATCGGGCAGTCAGCGCGCTCAGCGCGGGCCGTTCGGCGTCGTCGAAGAGGCCGATGCAGACTTGCTGAACGACGCCGTCGGGCGAGACCACGACCTTGTTCATCTGGACCTGTTCGTGGGGCGGATAGACCAGCAGCGTCGAAGCGTCCGACTGGGTGTCCACAAGTGCGGGCGGGCCCAGCAACCGCTCGACGTCGTGGCGACGGGTGGAACCGGGCGTAACGCCTTTCCAGGTCGCCTGACCGGAGTCGGTCGAACTGGTCACGGGCGAGGGACCGGCCGCGGCTGGGGCTTGGGCCCAGCAAACCAGCGCGGGCTGCAGCAAGAGCCCCAGGAGAAGTGCACGCCGCCTTACTTGCACATCTTGCCGTCTCGGGTCAGACGGTCCTTCAGCGGCTCGAAGGCAGGATCCTGACCGCGGATTGGGACGGTCGACCAGGGAATGCTGCGCTCCTTGATGCCCAGCGTGTCGCGGATGAAGTTATACCGGGCCGGCGTCGCTCTCTTGAGCCGCTCGGGATCGAAGCAGTAGAGCTTCACCGATTCTGCGAGATCCTCCTCCGGACTGGTAATGGAGTAGAGAGTCGGGATCTCGTTCTCCTTGCCGGGCGTCATGCACCAACTGTTGCCGGTGGTCGATTTCCATCCCACTTTGGCGGCCCAGTCGAGCAAGATGGGACTCTCGCCCGCGTCTCCTCCGTAGAACTTCTCTCCGGGGTGGAAGGCGATGAACGCGTGGGTCAGCTCGTGAGCGAGCGTGGCCTCGAACTGCAGCTTGCGAATCTGCTCGTCGGTATAGGGCGGCTTCGGCCAGGCGCCCATCAGCAGCGGGTCGTTCTGGACCTTCTCTGCGTCATCGTCGAGCTGAGTGACAGCCGTGCCCGAGCCTCTGGAGGTCGTCAGGCCCAGGGAGATGGAGCCTGGCGGGCTCCCGGGAAGGAGCGGGATCGTATCCACCCGGGCCAGGAAGACGCGGTTGGAGAAGGTCTCGGGCAGCAGTGGGATGGTCTCGTCGATCCAGCTCCGCTCCTCCGGCGTGAAGGGCTTGGCCTTGACGTCCTGATCGGTCTTGGGAAGCTCGACGGACTGGCTGACGACGTGGAAGCCTCCGGGCGCCGGCACGGCGATGCCGCCGCCAGGCGTGGGCGAGGTCGTCGTCGTGCCCGAGCCGCCGGACGTGCCGGTGCCGGTTGTGGTGCCCGTTCCCGGGCCCGAACCGGTGCCCGGTTTTCCACCCAGGTTGGGGACGTTCTCTTTGCCGTTGGTGCCCGTGCCGGGCGGAGTCGCCGGCTGGCTCGTCGGCGCCTTGCGGCCCTGGAGGATGTTAGTGACGACTTGATTGCGGGCTTGGTTCTGGGCCTCACCCAGGGAAGACGCCTGACCCGGGGTGATTGCGACCAGCCGCTTTCCGTTGAGATAGGTCGCCAGGTAGGCGATGAGCTGCTTGTTGACCGAATCGGGGCGGAAAGAGCCGACAAAGCCGGGGCCCTTGAAGTTGCCGAATTTGTCGTGCGGGAACTTGAGTTGGCCGAGCCAGGATTGCACTCCGGCGGCGACCTCGGGATCGGCGGAGGAGAAAACGAAGGCCGGGTTGTCGATCCGGATGACCGGCATCGGCGGCGGCAGCGTTCGTTCGACCTGAGATCGCAGAACCGGATCGGTAATGTCGGCCGGGTTCGGAGTACCGCCCCCATCTGCCGGTCCGCGCGTGGGATTGGGGGGCGGCGGGGTTACGACGGTCGTCGGCGTGGAACCGCCGGGTCCGGTCGTCGTCGTGGACCCATTGAGACCACCGAACCCTGGCGACTCTGCGAACCCTGCGGCCGGGAGACACAGAACCAGCAAGACCGCCCCTGCCAGGGCTCCGCAGGACACAACTGAGCTGCGAGTGGGCCCAAATGTAGTTCGGAGCGCGGTCATCTACTGTTCTCGAATACGCCAAGGGCGCGATCCAGGTTTGGATCACTAACCGTCACCAAAGTATGGACGGATTGGGCGCAGACGTCAATCCATGATCGGACAGGGAACGCAGTTCCGTAGCTGCCGTTACCCCCGATCGGCGATTCAGCGCCGGCGCCGAAGCGCGACGAGCCGGTTTTCGAACACCGGGACGACCGCCCTCGCCGGGGTCCGGATGCGGCGGCAGATGTCCGCTGCGAAGAGCGCGATCGAGACCACCAGGGCAAGGAAGAGCATCGGTGCCTCCGTCATGTTGGGTGGAAAGATACACCATCAGACGGATCACCGCACGCGAGCGGGCCGAGTCAGCCTAAGGCTTGACCTGCCACTCCAGGACCTTCTGGACGAAGTAGACGCCGAAGAAGTTGCCCTGCCGCTGGACGACGCCGATCCCCTTGGCGACCCACATCTCGAAATCGCACAGCTTGACGCCCAGGACCGTATCCGTGACCAGAACCTTGATGCGCACGCAGTTGGTGAACTTGCTCGTGCCCAGCGTGACGTCCTGAGTGCCGACAACGGTGGAGGCCCAGGTCATCGTGTTGCCGGTGCCGGGATTGTGGTACGAGGGCGTCGTGATGCACTTGGCGCCGATTTTCGTCTTGGCATCAGTGAACTTCACCGGCGGGGTCCAGGTCGTCTCCAGAATGCTGCCGTCGCGATTGGTGCGCTGCTGGTAGTGCAGGAACATGCCGTCGTTGCCGGTGGAGATAGCGTCGGTCTCGATCTTGGTGCTGCGCTCGAAGAAGGCGGCCGTGGTCCCGTTAACCGGCATGGTCTTCTTGATCTCGAGCTTGAACTGGACGTTGTTGTCGGCCGAGTCCTGATACTTCCAGAAGCTGCCGACCGTGATCGGGTAGTAGGAGCGGACGTCGAATTCCTCTCCTGGCTGGATGACAGGTCCCTGGTAAACGTCGAGCGGCGCAGGGTTGGCCGGGTCTGCCGCATGAGCCGCGGCAGCCAGGAAAAAGGAAAGGGCGATGAGAACCAGGCACTTGTTGATGGTCATGTCGAGCGCACCTCCGCGCGTAGTCTTTGCGGCCACCCCGCCGCGAGAAGCCGGCAATTTTAGCTCCTGGAGCCTCCAGAAGCAAGGAGAACCTTCGCGCGAGCTACACTGTCGAGAGTATGACCGACCCGAAGAAGGAACTGCCGTTCCCCGATTCGCTTTGCCACGGCTGCGCGGCTCCTCCGCGCTACGTGACCACGGCACGCTCCACATTCATCATGTGTCCCCTTCTTCCGGAGAAGTACCCGCGACAGCCCGTACATCAGTGCCCGGCGTTTCGGCCTCGCCAGGACGACGCGGATAGGGGAGACCCGCGGCCCTGACAACCTGCTCCTCGAAGGCTGCGCGGTTACTCCCCAGCAGGAGCACGGGCAGCAAGAATGGCAGCATCCAGAGCTGATAGCGCCCGGGAGCGTGCAGGCTGTAGAGCTGGGTGTAGATCACCACGGCGCCCGCCAGCGCCAGCGTCGAAACGTATCCTCGGCCTCGAGCCCTCCAGGCACAGTATGCCACCACCGGCAATGTCATCCACTGGAAGAACTGCATGGCGGGCCTGGTCCACGGGAAGTGGGTCCAGGGACTCCACGGGCCAACATTGCGCGTCTGGCGAAAGACCAGGGTGGCGTCGAGCAATCTCCAAATGCCCTGCGACTGACACAGCATCGGCAGCGTCAAGAGCATCCCGGCCGCTACCACGAGCGCGACGAAGCGCACTCGTTCCCGCTTCGCCAGTCGGGCCGCCCAGACCGGGATCAGCAGAACGGGAAAGAACGCCGCCGCCGATGCCCAGGCCAGAGCGAGCCCGCCCCGCACCGTCGAGCAGCTGAGGCCGAGACCCGCGACTGCCAGCAGTGCCCCGACCAGCAGATGCCCGGCTTGGCTCCAGTAGCAGCTGATCAGGGTGTAGGGGATCGCCGACCAGAAGCAGGCGAGCGCCCAGCCGAACTGGACCCCCGCAAGTCGCTGTCCCAGGGCCCGCAGCGCCGAGGCCGCCACGAAGTTGGCGAGAATCGTCAGAGCGCGGGCCGGCAAGTGGTACTGGGGACCCACTCCCGGCAGGTCCGAAAGCAAGGCAACGAACGGTGCAAAGCAGTAGTAGTAGGCCGGGCCGTAGCAGTCCCATCCCTTGGGGAGGTTTCCATAAGGGATCTGACCTTTCAGGATCGCTGCGGCCCCCTGAGAACCGCCGATCGCGGATGCAGACAGTCCCAGGGTGTGCATGCCGTAGTAGCGCTCGTAGGGCAGCGGACAGATCAAAGTGAGCAGGGCGCCGTAGAACAGCGCGGCGAGAGTGGCCGTGGCCAGGGCCGTGCTCCCGGCGTGGATGACGCACGGATCCTCGTGCCGGCGGGAGGGTTGCCAGAGCAGGCGCGGCAGAAAGTAGAAAAGCGGCCAGTAGCCGACGACCGCCGTCCAGCGCAGAGTGCCCTTTTCGTAGTCGCCGAGCGGCACCCAGACGCAGAGCATCAACAGGTCCAGATTTCGCAACCTGAAAGGCTTCTTGAAATCGAAGAAGCAGGCGATCAGGAGCAGCGCCAGGAAGTCGAACCAGACGAACTCCCAGCCGCTGCTGAAAGGGACGAAGTAGCGCAGGTTGGTCAGAGTGCTGCCTTGTTCCGTCACGAGCTCACCTATCGAATGGCAGGCATTGCAGCTTGGCGTCGGGCACCGAGAGCTCGGCTGCCAGTTCCCCCAGGGGGCGCACGGCATAGCGCTCGCAGTACTCCGCCAGGTACCCCGAGACGCGCTCCAGCTTCTGGGCGCTCGACAGCTGCATGCCCGGGAAGAACTCCAGGCCTCGCAACTCGTCTCCTCCCAGCAGATCCAGCGGGTGCAGCAGCAGGGATGGGCCGAGACCGGCCGCGTCGCAAGTCCGCAGCGCCAAACGGAAGTAGGCGCGGGCCGCGGCAGGCGAGATCGTGCTCAGGTAGAGCAGATAGCTGATGTGGAAGGGAATCCGGAGCAGGGGCAACGTCGTGATCGGCAGCTCGAGGAGGCTGCCGCCGGGGACCTCCCAGCGGAACGGGCGCAACGGGAGCAGGCCCTGGCGCACGTCCCCGAACAGCCCCGACCGCCGGCGGCGGTCTGCGGCTCCAAGCTGCGAGTGAAAGAAATAGTACGCCCGCGCCAGGGGGCCCAGGAATGACGGCAAGATGGAGGCGTCATAGAGGTAGCCGCGCTTGACCAGCACGCCCAGAGTGGCCTCGGACAGGCTGTACCCCGGCCCGCGAAAGGCGCGAGGCCGAACGCCCGTCGCATTCTCGATGCCGGCCTCGGCCGTGGCAATCTCCTCCTCGATTTCCCCCGGCGTCATCAGGTGCAGCCAGGGTTCATGGTGAAAGGAGTGGTTCGCTATCTCGAGGCCGCTCGAACCCAGTTCGGCCAGCGCCTTGCGGTTCGCATCCACCTGGCAGTCGTGACCGACGACGAAGACGGTCGGCCGCAGCTCACGCTCCGCGAAGAAGCGCAACAGTCGTGGGACGGCGGACTCGAGATAGCTCGGCAGCTTCTGCCACTCCGGATCGCCGTGGACCTTGAGATAGCACCACAAGTTGTCGAGGTCGAGCGACAGCGTGGCCGTAGGTTTCAACGCGCTGCCTCCACGGCCCCCAGCAACGGCGCAGCGGCCCTGCAGGCGAGCTGGAGCGTCTCGTTGACGTGAAGCGTGGCGTTGACGATCTGCGCCGAGTTGACCACGTAGAGGCCGGCCACGGAAGTTGTCATCGGCGGCGCCCGGCGCGAGTGTCCCAGGGTCAGGACAGGAAAGACGTTGGGCGCGCGAGAGACCTTGAACGCCACGACGCGATTCGCGGAAAGCGACGGGTAGAGGCGTCCGAGCGCCGTCAGGAAGGTCTCGCGGATGCAGTCGTCCGAGGCGCTCATCATCGGATGGCCGGCATCCAGGTAGCGGGGCAAGTAGACGAGCGTGAGGCCGCCCAGCTCCTCGGGGGCCACAAGTCCGTTCTGAACGACGACTGCCGTGAAGGGCAAGTCGGCGTCGGCCAGGTAGACGAGGTAGCAATCGTGGATAGGGCGCTCCAGGAGCACCGAAGCGCAGAGGATTCCCTGGTAGCGAATTGCGGCCAGGCGATCGCGCTCGCCCGCAGTGAGGCCCTCGCAGAGTCGGCCGGCGACGGGCGCCGGTGCGGTCACGACCACGCCGTCGAAGGACTCGCTCGTCCCGTTGGCCAGTTCGACGGCCAGGCCGCGCCCGTCGCATGTTATCCGCGTGATAGGCGATCCGACTCGCAGCGAAACTCCGCGCTGCCGGAGTCGTTCCTCGAAGCGGTGGAGCACGCGAGCGTAGCCTCCGCGAACATGTCCGTAGGCGGCACGCGCAAGGCCGGAGCTGCGCGTGGCACAGAGGCGCTGGATGCTGGCCCAGAGGAACACGGCGCTGGAGTCTCGGTAGCTCTCACCCAGCTTGGCTCGCAGCAGCGGCAACCAGAAACGTTCGAACGCCCTATCGCCCGACCACCGCCGCAACCACGCTTCCACCGGCACGTCTTCCAGCGATCGCCAATCTCGCACGCAACTTCCCAGCGCCATCGTCGCTGCCAGCCGGAGCTTGTCGAGCAGGCCCAGGCTCGGCAGCCGCATGAACTCGAGGGCCGTCGAGACGGGGTGAAACTGGCCCCCGGAGTAAAGCGCGCTCTTTGGCTCGGCCCAGACCAACTCGTCCTGGAGGTCCAGCTCGGCCAGGAGTCCCAGCGTGTGGGAATCGGACGGGAGCACGACGTGGTAGTGGCGCTCCCACTCCAGCTCGCCCACCTTCCAGGCGCTGGCGAGACCACCCAGGTCAGGGGCAGCCTCGAAGACTGTCACCTCCCGGCCGGCGCCCGCGAGGAGGTTGGCAACGGTCATCCCGAGGATTCCGCCGCCGATGACTCCCCAGCGCCTGCGATTACTGGGCCGGCTAGTGTCCATCGTCGGTTCGGCCGGTGGCGAGCGGGAACTCTCGAAGGGATTCTCTTGGCCTGCGGGTTGGGTCTTGCAGGCCTCCGTCCGGTCGGAGGTGCAACTCGTGACACGCTCCTTCCGGGTGCTACATCATTTGCGTGCTTGGAGTCTCGCTTGCCGGCACCTAGGACGCAAGGTCTTGCGTGGGGCTGCGCGACCGTGGAAGTGACGGAGGTGGGTTGTGGGTGTATAATGGGTGTGTGTTTCGAGTGGCGGAAGTCTTTCATCCTCTGACGGCGGCGTGGTTCGAGAGGCAGTTCGGCGAGCCGACCGGGCCGCAGTCCGTGGCGTGGCCTGAGATCGCCGCGGGCCGGGACACGCTGGTATGCGCTCCAACGGGCTCCGGGAAGACTCTGGCGGCGTTCCTGGCTTGCATCGACGGGCTGCTGCGAGAGGCGCTGGCCGGCACGCTGACCGGCGAGACGCGCGTGGTGTATGTCTCGCCGCTCAAAGCGTTGAGCAACGACATCCATCGGAACCTGGAGTTGCCGCTGGCAGGCATTGCGGCTGAGGCGATCTCGGCGGGGTTAGGCGACCCGGGCATTCGGGCGCTGGTCAGAACCGGCGACACGCCGGCGCGCGATCGCCAGGCAATGGCTCGGCGGCCACCGCACATCCTGGTGACGACTCCGGAGTCGCTCTATCTGTTGCTCACCTCGCAGCGGGCACGGGAAACCCTGCGCGGAGTGCGCACCGTGATCGTCGACGAGATTCACGCGCTGGTGCGAGACAAGCGGGGCTCTCACCTGGCCCTCTCGTTGGAGAGGCTGGACGCGATGTGCGAGAGGCGGCCGGTGCGTGTGGGACTGTCGGCGACGGTGAAGCCGATCGAGGAGGTGGCGAGCTTTCTCGTCGGGTCGCCGGACCCCCGTGAGGCGCAGCGGGCCGCGTGCCGGATCGTCGACCAGGGGCACACCCGGCAACTCGACCTGGCGGTGGAAGTGCCGGCCACCGAGCTGGGCGCGGTCTGCACGCACGAGCAGTGGGCAGAGGTGTACGCCGGGCTGGCGGACCAGATCCGGCAGCATCGCAGCACCCTCGTCTTCGTCAACACCCGGCGCATGGCGGAGCGCGTGGGGCATCAACTACGCGAGTTGCTGGGCGAGGCCGCCGTGGCAAGCCACCACGGCAGCCTGGCCCGGGAGCGCCGGCTGGACGCCGAGGAGCGGCTGAAGCGGGGAGAGTTGAAGGCGATCGTGGCGACGGCGTCGCTGGAGCTGGGCATCGACGTGGGATTCATCGAGCTGGTCTGCCAGCTCGGCGCGCCGCGCTCCATCGCGACGTTCCTGCAACGGATCGGGCGGTCCGGCCATTCGCTTGGAAAGGTGCCCAAGGGGCGTTTGTATCCTTTGACTCGCGACGAGCTCTTCGACTGCCTCGCGGTGTTGCGGGCCATCCGGCGAGGGGAGCTGGACCGGGTGGAGATCCCGCGCGGCGGGCTCGACATACTGGCGCAGCAGATCGTCGCGGACGTGGCTTGCCAGGAACGCGGGGAGGACGAGCTTTTCCAGCTCTGCCGGCGCGCGTGGCCGTACCGGGACCTGACGCGAGAGGACTTCGACGCCGTGATCCGGATGGTGAGCGAGGGGATCGCGCCGGGGCGCCGCGGCACTGCCTACGTGCACCGAGACGTCATCGGGGGGCGGCTGAGGGGCCGGCGTGGCGCCGGGATCGCCGCCCTCACCTCCGGCGGAGCCATACAGGACAACGCCGACTACCGGGTCGTAACCGCAGGCGACGGGACGTACGTCGGGACCGTCAACGAGGACTTCGCCGTCGAGAGCGTGGCCGGCGACATCTTCCTGCTGGGCAACGCCTCGTGGCGGATCCGCCACGTGCGGGCCGGACAAGTGGTCGTGGACGACGCGCAGGGAGCGCCGGCGTCGGTGCCCTTCTGGCTGGGCGAGGCTCCCTCGCGCACGGCCGAGCTGTCGGCGGGCGTCTCGGATCTGCGGGAGGAGCTGGAACGCGTGCTGGGAGGGGCAGGTCCGGGCGCCGGGCCTGTGGAGGCCGGGGCGGCCTGGCTCGAGCGGGAGTGCGGCAGTGGCGAATGGCCGTCGCGGCAAGCGGCCGGTTACGCCGCCGCCGAGCTTTCGGCCATCGGGCTGCTGCCTACGCAACGACGCGTCGTCTTCGAGAGGTTCTTCGACGAGTCGGGCGGGATGCAACTGATCGTGCATTCTCCTTATGGGGGGAGGATCAACCGGGCCTGGGGCCTGTCACTACGAAAGCGGTTTTGCCGCAGCTACGACTTCGAGTTGCAGGCAGCGGCCAGCGACAACGGCATCCTGCTTTCGATGGGGCCGCAGCACTCGGCCAGTCCCGAAGAGCTCTCGCATCTGTTGCGAGCCGACCAGGGCCGAGAAGTGCTCGTGCAGGCGCTGCTGGCGGCGCCGATGTTCCAGACGCGTTGGAGGTGGAATGCCACGCGCGCGCTGGCGGTGTTGAGGTTCGCGCGGGGCAAGAAAGTACCTCCGCCCTTGCAGCGGTTCCGGGCCGACGACCTGCTCGCGGCTGTCTTTCCGCTACAGACGGCCTGTTTCGAGAACCGGCCGCCGGACGTGCCGATTCCGGATCACCCGCTGGTGCGCCAGACGGTGCAGGACTGCTTGACGGAAGCGACGGACTGCGCCGCCTGGGAGAAGGTCCTCGGGGCAATCGAGTCGGGAGAGGTGCAGGTGCTGGCGCGCGACACTCGCGAGCCGTCGCCTTTCTGCCACGAGATGCTCAACTCGATGCCGTACACCTT
>JACQFU010000370.1 GCA_016199905.1 Candidatus Wallbacteria bacterium | reverse complement strand
CCATCGTGGGCTCTCTCGAAGTTCAGTGCTCGGGGCGATCGTACCAGCCGGTCAGCCTCGGACTGACTGCCAGGACGTGCCAGGTCCCGTCGCCGAACTTCTTGTCGGCGGCGTCGTCGGCCCCGGGAAGGACCGTGGAGTTGAAGCGCACGTTCAGCTTCGCCTTCTGGGGGAGCTTCGACTTGTTCATGAAACCGCAGACCAGGTTTCCGGCGATGTCCGCGCCGTTCTCCTTGGGACGGACACCCTGCAAGCTCATCACGCTTCCCTGGATCACCGAGGCCGACTGGTCGCCCGCCTCGGGGACGAAGGCAAACTCCACCTGATGCTCCCCCAGATGGGACTTGCCCTTCTCGTCCTTCGTGTAGACCAAGGTGAGCCAATCGTCCTTGTTCTTGGAGGGGTCCTGTCCGGTCGGGGTCTGCGGCAGGATCGGCAGGAAGACGCGGGCGCCCTTCACGTCGGAGGTCTGCTCGGAGCGCCCGTCGCTGAAGAGGACGCCGCGGCCCTTGTAGGCGAATCCCGAGTCGGTGGCCAGGTCGTCGGTCCATAGCACTCCGTCGAGCACGAGCGGCTTCTTGGAGTCCTTGGCCGGGACGACCTTCTTCAGGTTGGGGTAGTGGCGAGTGGCGATGACGCTGAAGGGGCGGTAGCCCGGCGGATAGGTACTGGTCACATCGGATGCCTTGACTCCCGTGAGATCGAGCGGCGGGTTGTTCGCCTGGAAGCTCCTGACGCCCAGCGTGTCGAGCGTGACGAACGTGATGACCGCGCCCGGCACGCCGAGCAGGCCAAACGTCGCCACCGTCACGAAGTCGCCGACGGTGCGCTCCCACCAGCCCTCCTCGTAGGACTTCTCCCAGTGGTAGCCGTAGTTCATCCGCTGCTTGTCGGGCAGCACCTTGACCTCGTAGTGCTCGAAGACCCAGGGCGCCGGCGTCCAGCGGTGATAGCTGATACGGTTGTACTCGCCGATGAGGCCGCCCTCCGCCTCGATCGAGTAGTGCACGTCCTTGTCGGCATCGGTGTCGGGCTCGACCCAGAAGCGCTTGTCGGGGCGCTGCCACTTCAGCGACGTGGCGGTCACCTCGCGCTTGTCGGTGTACTTCACGAGGTGGCCCACGAACGGCACGAAGCCGCCGGCGGCGGTGTCGGAGGGATCGCCCACCAGGGAGAAGGCGCCGCCGTCGTTCTTGTCGAAGGCGCGGGAACCCGCAAACCACTGGGGCTGGTTCTTCCCCTCCTTGATGTACCAGCCGGCATCGTTGAAGAGCCAGACGTCGCGCAGCGCCGAACCCACCAGGGAGCCGATCGCCTGCACCGGGCTGGGACGCCGGTCGGAGGGGCTCGAAGGGCGGCGCGGCGTCACGCCGAAGTTCACGAGCATCGGGCCCGCGCGCTCCATGATGCCGTCGCGGATGGGTGGAACGGCCGCCCAGCCAAACCACTGCTGGCGCTCGGTCTGGTTCTCCTCCGGGGGGAAGGTCTCGCAGGTGGGAGGCGACTTGCCGCCGGCCCCGGTGTCGACGTCGCGCGGCTTGACGACGAAAGGTCCGCGGACGAACACGCGGCCCGAGCCGTTGGCGAAAACGCGAATCCCGCCGCCGTCGTTCAAGTCGTTCTGGCTGTAGTCGGAGGGCGGCCCCCCGTTTTCGGTGGCGGCGCTGTAGTAGCTGAAGAGCGCGAACTGACGGGCCGGCGGCGCCACGTCGACGACCTTCATGTCGTGCGTCTGGGTCAGCTCTCGCGTGATCTTGCCGTAGGTCGCGCGCACCTTGATCGTGTAGTAGCCGACGTAGTCCTCGGGCGTCTGCAGGCCCCCGGTGTCGAACTTCTGCATCGGGTCGCGGTAGTACTCCTTCTCGGAGGAGAAGAGTCCGCTAGTCGTGTACTTCACGCGCCGGAACCCGTAGAAGCGGGCGTCGGCGGACTCCAGCTTGCCGCCGTTGGCGCTGGCGAGCTGCTCGGCCCGCTTCACCAGGCCGTCCTTGAGGAGCTTGTACTCGGTGACGTCGCCCGTGTCGTTGGCTCCGACCTTACTGCGGATGGCGTTGAAGAGGTCCAGGCGCAGCTTGGGCGGCGGCTGCACGGGCGAGTTGAGCAGATCGTAGAGCGCGGCCTGGGCCTCCTCTTGCGCCGCCAGCGCGAGCTGCTGGGCGCGAAGCCCGTAAACCACGAGCGCGGACTGCGAATAGTCCGAGCTGCCGGTGAAGAGCATCGCGATGCCGAGGATCGCCATCACGCACAGGCAGATCAGGATGATCGGGATGATCTGGCCGGACCTGCGGGCTTCGGCGGCTCGGTTGCGCATGGGCGCTCAGAACGACTGGGCCGCCAGCTCCTGGAACCGCGGCGAGCGCCGCAAGGCGGTCACGAGCAAGGGATAGGACGCCAGGCTCGCCCTGTCGCGGGCGGAGGCCGACATGTCACCCAGGGCAAAGGCCCCGCTGGCCTGGTGGTCGGACATGGGGGAGTCGATCATCTTGCGAACCACCTGAACTGTGCCCAACTCGCCGAAGCGCCAGAGCGCCTTCACTGCGTTGGCGCGGACGCGGGGATGATTGTCCGAGATGGCCAGGTCGATCAGCTTCATCACCTTCTGGTCGTTTATTGCCTCGAGGGCTTCGACGGCATTGGCCCGGATCCGCTCGTCCTTGTCATTCAGATAATAGGAGATCGTCGGGATGTTCTCCACCAGTCGCATGCGTCCCAGGGCGAGCACGATGGTCGCCAGGAGGCGCGGAAAGTTCTCGGCGTCGATCATCATCAGATGCAGCACGTCGTTGTAGGCAACTATGCCGGACTTGCCGATTTGTTCGATCGCCTTGATGCGGACCTCGGTGTCGTCGTCGCTGACGTGCTCCACCAGCTTGGCGATGGTAGCCTTGTTCTTCAGCCGGCCCAGGGCGTTCAACGCGTTGCGGCGCACGTCGGAGTCGGTGTCCTTCATCAGGTCGATCAGCGGGCCGACGCTCTCCGGGGCGTCGATCTGGCCCAACGTGAAGGCGATCGACGCGCGATACCACTTGTCCGTCGCAGCGATGCACATCTCCATCACGGATTTGGCCCGGTCGCGCGCCTTCGTCGGCCAGAGTGCGCTGACGGAGTTGGCGAGCACGCGGTTGTTCTCATCCATCAGCAGCGGGCTGATCAGGCGGATCAGATCGTCCTCGGGCAGGTTGAAGCGCGCGAGGGCCTCGATGGCGTTGGCGCGAACCCGGGGCAGCTGGTGGCGCAGGCACTCCGTCAGGAACGGCAAGGTGCCGGCGTGGGTGATGCGGCCCAGGGCTTCGACGATGCTGTAGAGCTTGAATTCGGACTCGGTCGGCCGGAAGTGGGCCATCACTGCGCGGACGACCAGTTCTTTGTTCTCGTTGCTCTCGCGGGTGATCTTGCTGACGGTCTTGATGACCTTGGCCTCCAGGCGCGGATTGTCGCTGCCGAGCAGGCGCAGGAGAGGTTCGATCGTGTTGGGGTCCGATAGCTCCGAAAGGATCCGGACCGCGTTGTTGCGCAGGACGACGTTGTCGCTTCGCAGCATGTCGATGAGCGCCTCGAGCACCTCGGGGCAGCGCAGGTTCCCCATCGCGGCGGCAGTCGACGGATTGATGCCGGAGTGCTTGAGCTTGGCGATGTGGATGAGACCCTTGACATCCTCGTAGCTGGCAAGCGCCCCGGAAGCGCCCTCCACGGACAGCGCGCGGGTCTGCTCGCGCTCGAACGCCTCCAGCAGCGGGGCTGCACACAGCACCGTTCCGAGCTTCTCGACCGCCTCGGAAACCTGGTCCAGGACCCGATCGTCGTTGGAATCGAGCAGACGGAAGAGACCGGGGATGACCGGCCGCATCATGTCGGCGGCCACCCGCCAGAGCACGTCGGCGTCCTGCGGGCCGGCCTGCCCATCGCCCGCGTCCACGGTCGCGGCGGCGCCCTTGCCCTCGTTGACCAGAAGCTCGACGTTCTCGCCCAGAGTGGTCAGGGCCCTCTTGGCCAGGAAACGAGCGGCAGGATTGGGATCGCCCAGGAACATCTCCTTGAGCGCGGGAACGGCGGAGCGGGCTTCGGGCCCCTGCGGCTTGGTGAGAAGGTTGGCAGCCTTCAGACGGGTATTTTCATTCGCGTCCTTGAGCTGGCGAATGAGCTCTTCTATCTGGGCTGTCGTCATGGGGCCCCGGGTCGAGGTCCAGCGCGGCAAGTCAGCCGCGCGCTCCGCCCGTCTGCCAGAGCGGAGGATCTCGCATGCTTATCATAAGACACGATTCCGCCGCAGGCCAGTGAAGTCGAGGGACCTTCGAGCTGCGCGCTCCCCCTACGGCCGAAGGCCCCGGAGTCCGACATTCAGGAGTCGAATGCCTGGCGACCGGGGCCAGGCAACCTCCGGCCGCGTTCGTTCCGAGCGATGCGCCGGGACCGAGCCCGGATCGCTCCCCTCCCCCACGCGATGGATCCATTCGAGAATTTCGTGACGGCCGTAGGCGCCGCCATCGTCGGCCTGCTTCGAGAGCTGGGACAGGTGGCGATCCTTTGCGTCCAGGTCGTCTACTGGATGACGCGAGGCCGGATTCCGTGGCGGCAAGCGCTGCGGCAGACCAACGAGATCGGGGTCAACTCTCTGCCCTTGATCGGCATCACGAGCCTGTTCGCTGGGATGGTGCTGGTCGTTCAGGTTGGCAAACAGTTCCTCGACCTCAAGGCGGAGACGTTCATCGGCGGGACGGTGGCGCTGTCCCTGGCGCGCGAGCTGGCGCCGCTGCTGACCGCGATGGCGGTCTCCTCCGCTGCTGACCGCGATGGCGGTCTCGGGCCGCAGCGGCAGCGCGATCGCGGCGGAGCTGGGCACGATGAAGGTGACAGAGCAGATCGACGCGCTGGTCGTGATGGCGACCAACCCGGTGGGCTACCTGGTGGTGCCGCGGGTGCTGGCCTGCGCGCTCGTGTTGCCGTGCCTGACGGTGTTCTCCGAGACGGTCGGAATCCTGGGCGGGGCCGTGGTGGCGGTCACTCAGGTCGGCATCTCCAGCGACACCTTCAGCAAGTCGATCGTCGACTGGGTGGCCTACGACGACGTGGTGAGCGGCGTGGTGAAGGCGATCGTCTTCGGCATCATCATCGCCATCGTGAGCTGCTACAAGGGGCTCAAGACCGAAGGCGGGGCCGAGGGAGTCGGCAAGGCGACGACGGCGTCGGTGGTGATGATCACGGGACTGCTGCTGGTGACGAACTACTTCCTGTCCGTGATCTTCTTCAAGTACAAGACCTCGCTGATAAAATGACGGGCTCCGGCTTTGCCAGCGAAGCCGGAAAGACGATAGCTAGAAGGTGAGGCCGAGTCGCAACCGGCTCGGGACGGCCTCGCTTCCAAGGACGGTGAAGGATGGTCCGGGCAACGGACCAGGATTCGCA
>JACQFU010000043.1 GCA_016199905.1 Candidatus Wallbacteria bacterium | reverse complement strand
CGGTCCTGAGAGAGGCCAGGCTGTCCAATCGGGAAGCGTGACACTCCACGCAGGCGTTCGGGAGCACGGCCGTGCGATCGTAGGTCCAGTTGCCTCGCCGGCTGGGATCGGCGTTATTGCCGTTGGAGCCGGCCGGCCGGCGACTGTCGCCTCCGCCCGCGAGGCCCGTGTTCAAGCTCACCTGCGGGTCGATCGCCTGGAAGGTGTGGCTGTGCATGTCGTACTTCTCCACGGTCTGGGCGGTCTTGGGCATATGGCACTTCGTGCAGGAGAAAAGCGCCTCGATCGCCGGGTCTTGGTGCGAGCTGATCCCTGCCTCGAAGTGGTTCCGAAGGTTGGCGACGCTCGTGAAGCGGAACTGGGACGGCGCGCTGCCCGCGGGGCCGTGGCACGACAGGCAGAGACTACGGCTATTGATCTGCTCGTTGACGATCAGGTTGCCGTCCGGCAAGAGGAGGTTGGCCTTGTTGAGTGTGCCGTGCGGATCGTGACAGGACCAGCAGTGGAGTCCGGCCGCGTAATGGCCGGCCTGGGTGAACTCGTTTGCATGCTCGTGGTGCTTGATCGCCGTTCTTCGCTGGTTCGTCACCGGTACGAAGCCCGCATCGGCCGTGGAGGACGTCACCGTATAGGTCGCCTCCGACCAGAACCGGCTGTCGCTGTTCGTCACGTTGCCGGCATAAAACGGCGTCAGGCCACTCACTCCGTTGGCGAAGACCGGCGAGGTCTCCAGCGCCGAGAAGAGCGCGAGGCGGAAGATGCCCGAGCCGGCCGGCGTCTCGGAGACGGCCTTGACCCCGAATTCCGACGAATGCGCGCCGTCCGGCAGGGCGGCCGAGCGCCGCGCGCGTGGCAGATGCCGCAGGTGTCGAGCTTGCGCTGGGCCGAGGGAAGCCTGTCGGGATTGACGATCTTCGCGGGGTCGCCCGTTCGATAGTGGCTGCCGCCAGGTCCGTGGCAGTTCTCGCATCCATTGTTCATTTCGACGAAGTGAGCCGAGACCTCGCCGGACCCGGCGCGGAGCTCCGCGGACAATCCAGTAGCGTGGCACGCGATGCACTGGTACTCGAAGGACTCCGATCTCTTCCCCTTGGCCGGCGGACTCGAGAACGTCTGGGTACTCTTGTCGAACCAGTTGTCGCTCAGGTGGTAGTTGAGCCAGCGAGGCGCGCTGGCCGGTCCCGGAGGTCCGTACTCGCTCCACTGCATCGGCAGGATGTAACGGTTGATCCCGATCTTGGCGAGGAACCGCTGCTTCCAGTCGCCGCGACCGCCGCCATAGGTGCGCTCGATCGTGTACGTCGCCGCGACCGAACCGTCGCCGTTGACGAGCGTCGCCGTGTACACGCCCTCCTTCCTCAGCAACCGGATCTGGGCCGTCCCCAGGTCCGAGAAATCACCCTCGGTGGATGTGATGGTGCGTCCCACTCCTTCGATTCCGAAATCGGCCACGACGCCGAACCTCGGATCGCGATCGTCGCCGGCGTCGATGAAGCGCAGGCCGCGATTGTGCAAGGTCTTCTCCCATCGCCCGTACTTCTCGGCGTGGCACGTCTTGCACTTCTGCGAGCCCACGTACTGGCTTTCTCCTGCCGCCATCGCGCCGAGCGCGAGTTTCAGCCCGCCGTAGACTGCGCCGGCGGTCGTCGCCTGCACCGCTTCCAGCGACGTGGTCTTGAACGAGGGATGGACCGCGTAAAGATTGTAGGTGCCCCTCGGGACCACCAGGCGGAACTTTCCGTCCTCACCCGTCTCGTCGTAGTCCTCGCCTCGGTCGGCCACGACCCGGGCGCCGGCCATCGGCAACCCTCCCAGCGTCACGGCACCCTCGAGGGCGACGAGTTGACCGGCCACATCGGTGCCTGTGCTCTTGCGCGTGCCGAAGAGGGACTCGAAGGCATTGACGGCCCCGACCAGGTGGGCCCTGGCCACGGCATTGCCCCGGAGATCCCCGTTCCCGATCGAAAAGTCGCCCCCCGGCGAACTGTCGCTCGAGTGGCAGCCGATGGTCTTGCTGGCGCAGGAGTTGGGTATGACCAGCCCCTTCGACTTGTCTCCCCCGTTGTCGAGCATGTCGAGACTCTCCACGGGCTTGATCGGCCGGAACGTGTGGCCCGCGATGTCCCACTTCAGGGCCGAGGTCGCCGAGAGGGGCATGTGGCACGCGACGCACCGGCTGTCGACAGGTCCGCTTGCCCCGACGGGGTCGTAGCGATGCCTCGTGTGCTGGGTGATCGCCACCAGCGAGGAGTCTTCCGAGGTCTCTCCTGGCAGCAAGAATCGGCTCTTGGCCCGACCGTCCTTTCCATGGCACTGGAGGCAGAGCGTGTTGTCCTCGGCGCTGGCCCGAAGCAGCGTCCGCCTGCTGGTGCCGGGACCGAAGTGAGGGTTGTGGCAGTCGAAGCACGTGACCTGCGCCTCCGGAGTGCTATGGGCACTGTGCTGGAAATCGAGCCATTGTTGGCGGTTGTTGAATGAGAGGACGTTGCGCGTGAATTTGGAGTTCCAGTACTTCGAAGGCCCGGAGGCGTCGAAGGCGCCCGCGAGCGTATCACTGCCCAGCCGGAAGGGCCTGTTGTCGACGGTCCAGGGATAGCCAGGCTGGCGATCGGCAGTCGTCTCCATCAATCCGGCCACCGAGGGCGCGGCGTAGAGTCCGTGTCCGCGTTGGTGACACTGGGCGCAGACCTCGATCGCCCTGGCGTACTCCAGCTTCTTCGTCCTGTGCGCGTTTTTAGATGGATTCACAATATCGTTCGGGTCCTTTGTGTCCACGTGCGGATAGCCTGGGCCGTGGCAGTTCTCGCAGGAGACGCCGACGGAGGTCGCCTCGATCGTGTAGCTGCCTGTATCTCCGTCGCCGGCGAGCGACTCGGCATCGGTGATGCGGCGGAGTCCCTGCGCGGTGCCGTGGCAGCCGTAGCACTTGCGCTCGTAAGCGTCCTTCTGGGCGGGTCCGACGACGGTGACGCTTTTCCCCGCGCGTTGGGCGGCATGCTGGCGGACATTGCCTTGGACGTCGTACCAGGTGCCGATGTCGAATGGGACCCACTGCTTGGTCCGGTCGGTCTCCTTCTCGTTGAATTGCACGGGGAGCACGTACCAGGAGCCGCCGATGCGCGTCTCGAAGTACTGCTTCCATTCGCCGATGCCACCCTGAGTGCGCCGGGCTTCGTACACGAACTCGCCGGGGACCGTCGTGTTGGAGAGCGTCACGAAGTACCGATTGTCCGTCGTCTTGCGCAGGAGGATCGTGACCGGCTTCGTTCCTACCGAGGAGTCCGAGAGACTGAGCGTGCGGTTCGGTTTGCCGGGATCCGGAGTGAAGTCGGCCACGACGCCGAAACCGTCCCGCTTGTCGACGGGATCGTTGATGTAGCGCGTGTGCTTGGCGTGCCCGGAGACGCTGTAAGCGTCATAGATGGCCGCGTGGCAAGTCCGGCACTGGACGGACCCGACGTAGGTCTTGCGCACGGGCCGCGAGGGATCGGAGTTGTCCGTGTCGGCAGCTCCGAGCGGCTGCAGCGGCTGCGTCTCGGATGTAACAGCCGTTTCCTGCCGGCTCAGCACCGGGACGTCTCGGAGCGTCACGCTGCGAGACCCGGGCGAGTGAACCGTAAGGGTGTAGTACGAGGCCGGCAAGATCATCGAGAAATTGCCCGACGAGTCGGCCAGCGTCGAGTACCCGCCTTTGTCAGTGGAGATGGTGGCGCCGGTCGCGGGCGCGAGTTTGGCCGCGCTGGAACCGGCACCGGCACTTCGAAAGATCTGCCCGGAGACCGTGCCAACCACTGAGATGCTGCCGTGGGGTTTCCCGTCCCCGCAGTCGATGCCAGGCTCCTGGCCGCGCTGAGCGAGAGCGAGGCCAGCGCGGGAGGTCCGGCTGACGGCGCCACGACGGGCGGGAAGAAGGTCTTTTCGCCTCCGCCGCCGCAACCGGTCGTGGCGATCACAGTGATGGTCGCCAGCAGGCAAACCGGGACATCCCTGACCGCTCTCCGTTCGTGGATGTGCATCTCCCATCTCCCTCTCTTCCGTTCGAGCCGGCTTCCTACAGCCGGCGATTCAGTTGTTGTCAGCGAGAGCTCTCTAGGAGAACGTCAGAGTCCCGGACTCCTTGACCGACCGGGACACCTTCTGTCCTAGCGGTTGTATCTTTCCGATGACATTTTGAGCATAGCGGCAACGACTGCATCATTCATAAAGCTGCTGAAGCGGCGCGGGCCTTGAAGAACGAGGGCTCGCCAGTTCGATGACACGCCTCGATATAGCAACTGTTACGCCACGTGATCTCGCGACCGGAACGGAGAGGTACGAATGGATCCGCTGGCGCTGCCGCGAGCAGGACTCGATTGCCACTGCCGTGCGCGGGAGGCAGCGGCATCGGATGAAACACTGCTATCAAAGGCGATGGCCTTCTTCAGCGGTAGCCGAGTGACTCACGCTGAGGCGAAGAGTTATCAGACGGGCGTGATCGGCCCGGTGTTAGCGGCTTCGTTCACCAACTCGATGAAGATCGACACGGGTCTCTTCTCGGCCCTCGCCTCTTTCATTTCACCTCGCAGCGCCATTGGGCGTCCTTCGAGGCCGGCGCCCAGCGAAAGAGCTGTCGAGCGCGGCGTGGCGAGGACCATTGCCGAGAGCCTTCGTAGCATCCAAGAGCCACCTTGTCTGATACAGATGTTAGAATAGGTCTGTGATGCAGAAAAGGAATCCACGCCCGCAAACCTCTCAGGACTGGCTGCTGCTGATGCACCACATCCCGCCGAAGCCGGCCTACTTTCGCGTCAAGATCTGGCGTCGACTGCAGCAGCTCGGCTCCGTTGCCGTCAAGAACTCCGTCTATGTGCTGCCCAAGAGCGAAGAGTCCTTCGAGGATTTCCAGTGGATCATCCGCGAGATCGTCGCCGGCGGCGGAGAGGCCGCGATGTGCGAGGCCCGGTTCACCGACGGGCTCTCGGACGAGCAGGTCCGTGAGATGTTCCGCGCTGCCCGGTCGACCGACTACTCTCGGCTGCTGGAAGAGACCCGGGCGCAGGTCAAGGCCCCTCCCAAGAAGAGGCCCGAAACTGCTGCCGAACGGGCAGAGGAGCACAGAGGGGCACTCAAACTGCGCCGGCTATTCGAAGAGATCGTCAGGACTGACTTCTTCCAGGCGCCGGGCCGGTCGGCTGTCGAGGAATGCCTTGCCAAGATCGAGGGTCGCTTGAACGTCGAGCCGCCCCGCGAAACAGAGAGGAGGGCCCGCGTGGCCAAGAAGCCGAGCACTCGTTTCCGTAGTCGAACGTGGGTGACACGCACAGGGATCAAGATCGACCGCATCTCCAGCGCATGGATGATCCGCCGTTTCATCGACCCGGAGCCGCGCTTCAAGTTCGTCGCCGCCAAGGAGTACAAACCAGCCAAGGACGAGCTCAGGTTCGACATGTTCGAGGCCGAGTACACACACGAAGGCGACAAGTGCACCTTCGAGGTGCTACTGGGGAAGATGGGGCTCGAGGATCCTGCGCTGGCCGCCATTGCCGAGATCATCCACGATCTCGATCTCAAGGACAGCAAGTACGGACGCCCGGAAACCGCCGGCATAGGCTCGTTGCTGGCCGGGATCACTGGCTCCGTCAAGACGGACGAAGATCGTTTGACCCAGGGTTCAACGCTCCTCGACAACCTCTACGAGTCATTCAAGACCAAGCTCAGTCGTTGAGTCTCTTTTCGGGGGTAGCCTCGATGCTACCCGGGCTGCCGGCTAGCGCCTGACCTATCACTGGAGCCGGATCCAAGCCCCCGCGAACTCCACTTTCACAGAGGTCAGAGGCTTGCTGGACTCGACGTCTTCGCGCCCTCGAGTCCATTTCTCTTCCCCATCGAATGGCGATCACCGATTGCTCGAGTCCGGCGCTTACCAAGTACGTCGCCGGACGCGAGAAGGACCGTCGCTTCACCGGCGCCGCAGCTCGCGCCGGCCTTCCTTGGGTCGATACGCTGGTCGAACGCCTCCTTGCGCCGCCGCCGGAGGTTCGGGCTGTCTTCGGCGGGATCGGGAGTTCCCTGTTGGCAGGCAGGCTGCCAGGGGTGCGCGCGTGGTGTTGCCAGACCAGACCAGATCCGACTATGTTGGAAAGTGTGATTCTAAAGAACATTTCGGCGGCGAAAGCCGAGCTCTCCGCCCTGATCGAACGCGTGGAGAAAGGCGAAGAAGTCTTGATCGCAAGGGCAGGCCGACCCGTGGCTCGACTGGTTCCCTATGAGGGCATCGCACGACGTCGCGAGCCCGGTGCTCTCCGCGGCCAAATCGACATTGCACCGGACTTCGACGACTTGCCGGACGACTTGGCACGCGCTTTCGGAGCCGGGCACGAGTGAGACTTCCGCTCGACACCCACATCCTGCTCCGGTGGCTCGATGATGCGCCCGAACTGAGCGCAGAAGGCAGGGCGCTCATCGCGGACGCGGGTAACGTCGTGGTCGTGAGCGCCGTCTCCGTCTGGGAAATCCGGATCAAGGAAGGACTCGGGAAGCTCAGGCTGCCGCTCACCTTCGCCGAGGTCCTCGAACGAGAGCCGTTCGAGAAGCTGCCGGTCACGGTCCACCACGCTCACCGCCTGAAGGGGCTGCCCGCTCATCACCGAGATCCCTTCGACCGAATGCTCATCGTGCAGGCTCAGTGTGAGAATCTGACCCTCGTGACTGCCGACGAGATCTTGGGCCGCTACGACGTCAGCTCGCTCGTCGTTTGACGGTGCGCTTTCGAGAACCAACCGATCACGGGTCGCTGCCCCGGGCTCCGCGGGTCGCACTCCTGGGGTGCGGACGTAGCCGCGCATTTCGTGTACGACCCGCTCCAGCGTGGTGGCCTGGTCGAATCCGGGCCCCAGCTCCTCGGCTACCGAGAGGCCTCCCGCGTAGTCGCCGGCTTCGCAGCGCATCATGGCGATTCGATCCAGGAGGCCGAAGACTTGGCGCGCGTCTCCAATGCTTCGTGCCTGGGCGATGGCTTCCCGGAAGAGTCTTGCGGCGCCTGCCTTGTCCCCGAGCAGGTAGGCTCTTGCCGCCACCTCGGCTATCCCCACGGCACAGGGCCCAGCGTTCGACATCTTCCGGACTTTCGCCAGCACCTGCCGCAGCAGCCGTCCGCTCCCCGGTCTATCTCCCGCGCGGGCGCGGAGCTCGGCTACACCAAGCGCGCTGCTCGGGTGCCAGAGCGCGGCGGTGTTCTCCGCGAGAATCCGCTCGAGAGCGTCCGCGACCGAGAGTGCGCGTTCCGGAACGCCGGCTTCGATCCGCAGCCGGCCCAGCCGCTCGAGCAGCGGGAGGCGTTCGAGAGCGTCGCGTGCGCCCAGAAGCGTGCGGACTGCCGCGTCGGCGTCTCCGAGTTTCTCCTGCAGGAGTCCGAGGGCCCACCTCAACCTGGGCGTGTCGGACGGTGAGCGAGAGCGAGCCAGGAGGCTTTGCAGCTCGGCGACGGCGGTGCGAGGCGCAGTGGCAGCCTGTGCCGGGCCCCGGGGCGTCCACGAGCGAAGCGATGAAGACGGCTCGCGACTCCTCGTTGGACATCCGCTTGGCGGTGTCCAGGGCCGTCCCGAAGCTCCCGCGCTCGAGCTGGATCGAGGAGATGCCTCGCAAGAGATCGTCCCGGATGACCTCACACAACCACGTTCTCGGAGTCGCGCCGCCACGCCCGGGGACGAACCTTCCGAGGCTCCATACCCAGGAGCCGCGAAGCGGCGACGGGTTCGGCCGGGGCAAAATACCTCGCCTTCGCCAAACCCAGGCAGAGGTGCCTGCCCGGTGCGGGACCGCGGCTGCCTTCGATCGCCTCTTTTCTTGATGCCGTCTCCCTTACGACCTGAGAGAATGACCGGGTGCCGTTCCAGGATTTCCACGACTACTTTCCCGACGTTGCCGAAGCCGAGCTGCGCACCCTGACGATTCTGCCAGGCGGCCACTCCGCCGTTCCGGCCGGCCGATACGGGTTCGTCGACATGTACTGCAACGAGCACGGATGCGACTGCCGTAGAGTGTTCTTCACCGTCGTATCCCAGGCGCTCGGCAAGACGGTCGCGATCCTCTCCTGGGGTTGGGAAGACGAAGATTTCTATGCGAAGTGGCTGAAGGACGGCGATGCGCAGAACACCCGCCACCTGAAGGGACCGTCAGTGGAGCCCCCTTTCGCACCTCGGACCGAGCTCGCGAACCAGTTCCTGAAGATGGCTGACGAGCTGTTGCTTTCGGATCCGAACTACGTGGAGCGCATCAAGCGTCACTACCGAATGTTTCGGGAGCGGATCGAGATTGGGGGGGCCGCGTCAAAGCCCGGATCGCCTCGACTCGACGAGCAGGCCCAGGAGGATCGGTCGCTGGGGGCGGGCATGTCGACGACCCAGCCGATTCGTAAGCCCAGCATTGGGAGAAACTCGCCGTGTCCCTGCGGAAGCGGCAGAAAGTACAAGAAGTGTTGCCTGGCGAAGGACGAGGCCGCTAGCCAATCACGCAACGCGGAGCTTCAGCTTTCTCGGACGCCAGTTGAGGATGGACCCGAGGGCCGGCCGCGACCACAGTTTTCACCGGACCGGGTTCCTCCGAGTGCCCGCGACGAGACTCCGAGCGACGATGAGAGCGGCGAACACACCAGCGCCGACGACTGGGTATCCGCCTCGGACCTGGACGGTCTCACCGATGAGCAGGCCGCCCTGGTGAAGTCCTGGTGGCAGGAGTTCGCGCCCATCTACGAGGAACGCGACGCCGACGCCATGACGAGCCGGATCGACGAGTTTCTCGAGCAGCATCCGGAACTGTTCGGCCGATTGCGACTGGACGAGGAAGTCATCTTCGAGGTGGGCGGCGCGTTGCAGGCCGCCGGGCAGCACGGGCGCTATCTCGAGTTGCTGCAACGGCTGCGTCGGGACCAACCGGAGATGTATGGACGGGTGCACGGGTGGCTCGATCGAGACCTCGTTGTGGAGCTGCTCGTTGCGGGACGGCGGTCCGAAGTCGCGGGATGCTTCGGCTACTTCAGGAAGTCCCCTGGTGAGGCGCCGGACGAGCTGTGCGCCGTCGTCGACGTCTTGCTCGCGACCAACTGCGAAACCGAGCTGTTCGCTCTGGCCCAAGACCTTGCCGTTCCCGTGTACGAGGCGCCCGACGTGGTGGGCGGCGATTTCATCCTGGACTGGTTGATCCACGCACAGCTAGTGCCAGCGCTCGATCGCCGCGACAGTTCCGACGAGGAAATCGGGAACGTCCTGGACCGGCTCGAGCAGCTCGATCTCCCGGTCGAGGTGAGCGCCACCTGGGTGGCCGATGAGCTCCGCGACACTCTCGACAGGTCGGTTCCCAAGCCCCCCTCCTCCAAGAAGGACTTTGATCGGTACCTGCCACGGCTCATCCGCCACTTCACGGGCTGGCTTCACGATCGCCAGGGACTGACCTGGTCCAGCGCGAAGTTCTTCGCCCTGAGGCTGGGCGAGTACGTCGGGGGCGGCCGGTCCGGCAGGAAGAGCGGTGGCACGTTGAGCTTCAAGCAGGCTCAACTGGATAGCTACATCGCCCAGCACTGCAAGAAGTTCTTTTGCCTGGACGGCCTTGCGGCCATGTCGCTGCTCCAGGCCGTGTGGTGGTACGCAGAGTTCGCCTCGGAGAACGCAGTGCCGTCGGGCGACGACGCCGCGACGATCCGGGGCACGGCACAGCGCCTGGCGCAGCTCGTGCGAGAGGCAGCAGGCAAGGAAGACGAAGGCCCGCTGCTGCTGGCTAACCTTTCCTGTTACCGGTGGACTGGGAGCGCGGCAACCGCCTGAGACCTGGGCAGAGCGCGGCGTACTCTGATGGAGTCTGGCGCTCTTTTCAGTCTGAGTCCCCCCTGCGGGACACGTATCGAACTTTGTGTCTATGCCCGCCGCCAGAGGTGAGGGCTGTGTTGGAGGTCTTCCTGTCGGCTCAGACGGCTCTCGCGATCCGCACATCGTAGGCCGCCAGTTGCTCGTCGGGGGTCAGGAGCGGCAGATCCTCGATCTGGGACTGGGCCACCAAGAGGCGGTCAAAGGGATCGCGATGATGGTCCGGCAGGGTCGCTACATGCAGGGCATGCTTCAGGTCGACCGGCAACGCCTGCACTCCATCGCGCACAAGCCGGTCAGAAACGAACCTTTCAGGAGGCTCGGGTAGCGGCAAGCGACCCAAGGCGTACTTGATGGCCATTTCCCAAGCGCTCGCCGCCGATAGGAGAAGCGTGTTCGACGGGTCGGACAGCAGAGCACGGGCTTCAACGCCAAGTTTCTCCGGCGCCGTCAGGCTCCAGAGCCAGACGTGCGTGTCGAGCAGGATCCTCATCGACGGCCCTCGAACAGACGCAAGACATCGTCCGGCAACGGCTCGTCGAAGTCGTCGGGAACTTCGAAGAGACCTCGGTCTCGCCCCAGCACCCGGGCCCCGGGAGACGGATCTTCGTACGGAACAAGACGCGCCACAGGCTTTCCGGACTTGGCGATGAGAACCTGTTCGCCCCGACGCACCAGCTCGAGCAGCCGGGATAGCTGTGTCTTGGCCTCGTGCACGTTGACTTGCTTCATCTCGACTAAGTCTACTGCAAGATATGACTAAGTTCAAGACTTCTAGGGCTTGTGGATAGCCGCGCCGGCATGTGGGGGCCCGAGCCACTCGTGAAGCCATCAGGGCCCCAAGAAACTGGAGGCAGAGTGTCCCCCCGGTCTTGCCCACATCTCCGCCGCGCTGGAAGCTCTAGTGGATTTCCTGAGGATTGACCGCGACCTTGTGGCAGCGGCGGCCGTGACCCTTCGAGGATCGTCCACGACCGGGCCCTCCATCGTGCCCGTGCCAAGGACCGGCCCGGGCGTCGGCGCTCCGCCATGACGGTCATGCGCCAGCTTCGAACACCTACTCGAAGACGGCCGCGCGGACATCACCGGTGAGTGTCGTAGACTTTTCTCGAAGGCTAAGACCTTGTTCACAACCCGGATGTCGCTTTTCAAGGGGCCGGAGCCGTGGAAAACGGTGGCCGGCATCTCGTTCACAGTTTGGGACCTCTGGTTCCTCGTCCTCTTGGACA
>JACQFU010000379.1 GCA_016199905.1 Candidatus Wallbacteria bacterium | reverse complement strand
CCACCGGGAGACGAATCCCCGATTCCGTCGGTTTGCATGAGCGTGAAGGTCCTGAACTCGGAAGTGCGCGAAGTCAGGCTCGGCATGCCGGCCTCACCGCTGTCGAACATCCGGTCGAGCCGCTCGAGCATGGCGGCGCCTTCCTGGGCGGGCTCCTTGAAGAGCCATTGCCCGCGGACCGGCGCGTACTCGAAGTCTTCGGCCTTGGTGGACACGAGCGGCTGGGGCACGAAGACCGTCGCGCCCTCGCCACGCAGATAGGCGGCGTACTCCGGGGTCCTCGAATGGTCTCGCAGCATTTGCAACCCCGGGCGCCGCGCGTCCTTCCGGTCGGAGCAGGTCAGGTCGCAGACGAGCTGGGCGAGGGCCCGGGCGCCGCACTGGAAGCTCTCGAAGTAAGGCTCGGCGAGCACCTGCGCCAGCACTGTCGTTCCTCGGGAGTCGCCCAGGAGCAGGATCGCTCGAGCGGCCTGGGCGCGCAGCCGCGGGTCGCTGTGGCGCGCCAACGGCGCCGCCTGGGCGGCGAGCCCCTTGTCTCCGAGCGCCACCAGGGCATCCAACGCACCTGAAAGAGTTTCTGGCTCTTCCGACTCCAGTGCCCCGAGGATCGCGTCCCGGGCCTGCTCCGGACCGGCCGCCGCCAGCAACTTCAGCAGCGCCGACACCACAGCCGGATCGCGCTCCCGCTCGATGGTTTCCAGTGCCCGCTCCGACGTCATCGGATCGTTCAAGAACTCCCGGACTCGCAGCATCCGCGATACCAGGAGCCGGACTTCCGCGGTCTCGTGCGAGAGCAGCGCCAGGAGCGCGTCCCGTCCCTCCCTGCCCCCGCGATGATGGAAGATCCCGTGCAGTGCCTGCCCGCGCACGATGTCGCTCTTGTCCTTGTCGATGAGCTTGGCCAACAGCTTCAGCGCGGCCGGGTCGTCGAGATAGCCCAGACAGAACGCCGCTTCGGCCCGGTGCAGCTCGTTAGGGGAACCCAACATCGCCTTCAGAGCGCGATTGACGGCATCGCGCTCCGTGCCGGCAAGTGCCAGCATCAGGTTGGACGCCAGCTTCGCGCTCTCGCCGCCGGCCAGCAACCCCGAGAACTCGCGAAACCGCTCCTTTGGCGCCCCCAGACGAAACAGACCCTCGATGGCCACCGCCTTGACCACGTCGGGATTGGTGCCTTTGATGGCGTCCAGGCAGAGCTGGACGGCTTGCTCGCTGGCCAAAGCCCCGGCCGTCTTCAGCGCCACCATCCGGATGAACGGGTGCTGCGTCTTCTTGTAGGCCGTCGAGATCATCCCCATCGCCTCGGGGCGGCGCAGTCTGCCGACCGTATCGAGAGCGTGAATGCGAACCCACTCGTCCGGATCGACCACAAGACGCTCGAGCATCGCGAGCGCGTCGGAAGACGGCGAGTTCTCCAACGCGATGGCGGCGTTGAGGCGCACGGGCGGCGCCTTGCTGCCGACGGCTTTGGCCAGCAACGGCAGCGACTCGTTGGCAGGCCGATCGCGCAGGCCGAGCAGGACTCCCGGCACGGCAGGCGCGTCGCCCGTTGCGCGGCAGGCCGCCAGGAGCGCCTGATCGGCCTCTCGCGATTCCAGGCGGCCTAGCGAAATCGCGGCCAGCGGCGCGACCTCGGCAACTGCGGCGCTGGCCGCGAGCGTTGCCACCGTCCTACCCGCCGGGAAGCGGCCCAGCGCGTAGAGCGCTTCCTCGTGCTTGAGCTGGTTTTCGGACGTCCCGGCTCGATAGAGACACTCGAGCGCCGGACCAAGCAGATGAAGGGCCGTCCGGTAGACGGTCTCCAGGTCGACCTCCGCGGCCGTATCGCGCTCGTCGTTGACGGCTGCAATCTCGCGGGCCAAGTCCTCCACGCGGATCTGATGCAACGTCCAGAGACTGGGCTTGGAGCGCGTGTCCTGTCCGGCGCCCACGCCGTACTCCCGGAGCCATCGCGGCAGCAGCGAGCCCAGCCCCAAAGCGATCTGTTCCTTGACCTCGGCCGGCGCGCGCGTGCGCTCGCGCTCCAGGTGCTCGATCAGCTCCTCGGAGTCAAAGGTTACCGCGAGCCGCTCCAGCTGCCGGACAATGTATCGCTGGGCTGCCGGCGGACTGACGCGGAAGGCGCGCAGGAGTTCGTCCTGAGTACGCACGCAGGCAGGTTATCACGAGCCGGGGAACGCGAAAAGGCCCGGCGCCGCGCGGATGCGGGCCGGGCCTTCCGACGAGGCGACTTACGTCAGGCCAGGGCGAACTTCGTGCCGTCTTGCTTGACGGAGCCGGATTGCACGATGGCGTTCATCCTGCGGATGAGCTTGTGGTAGTTGATGCCGAGCTTGTCGGCGATCTCGTGCCGATCCAAGGGCTGGCCCGCCTCGCGCAGCACGTTGAGGATCGCATCGGGAGAGACCGGCTTGCCCCTGGGCGGCGACTTGCGAGCGGCGCCCTTGCCGGCGGTGACGCGCACGCGACCCTCGGCAAAGTAGGTGCGAGTCTTCTTGTAGAAGGAAATGCGGCCGGAAGCCTCCATCGGCGCCATTGCCTTCTTCATGATCTTGAGCGGGACATTGAATTTCTTGGCGAGCTCGCGCATTCCCAGCCCTGTAACCTTGTTCTCGGTCAGAGCCACGAGGATGTCGTGATCGGCAGGCAGCGCGACGGACGGCTTCGCTTTCGCCGCACGCTTGGCCTTGGGAGCCTTCGGAGCCTTGGGGGCCTTGGGGGCCTTGGGGGCCTTGGGGGCCTTGGCGACCGGGAGAGCCTTTGCGGCGGCCTTCGGCGCAGCCTTTGCCTTGCCATTGGCGCGCTTCTTGGATGCCTTCTTGCCGGCACGCTTGCGGCCGGGTGCCGGGGCGGGCGTCGAGGCCTCGATGGCAGGTTGGGCCTGCGGTCGCCGGCCGGCGCCGCGAGCGCCGAGGGTAATGACGAAGCTTCTGCGGCCGTCCTCAACGCTGATGCCGCGCTCGAGCAAAAGAGTAAGGAAGTCAAATAGACCTCCCACCGGTCTCACCTGCAATCCAGCCATCTGCTGGCCTCCTTGGAAAGTGTCCTGGATCGAGTGCATCTACCTGATGCATAGGCCCCGCCACAATGTAATGCAAGTAGGGCGGAAATACAAGTCCTTTCGTGTGAACTCTTTGTTTTCGCGCATCTTTTCTGAGAAACTTCGTAATATGAATGCCAATCGCCTGCGTATTGCAGTCACCGGCGGCGGCAGCGGCGGTCACGCCAATCCTGCCATCGCTTTGGTGGAGGGCTGGCGCGACATGCGCGGAGAGGCGGCGCCGGAGTTCCACTACGTCGGAAGCCAAGCCGGCATCGAGTCGCGACTGGCGGCTGCGAGGGGTATCGACTACCACTGCATATCGACAGGAAAGCTCCGCCGGTACTTTTCACTCCACAATGTGGCCGACCTCTTTCGCGTCGCCGCCGGAACCTGCCAGGCCATCGCGTTGTTGCGCCGGCTGCGACCCGATGCGCTTTTTTCGACAGGAGGCTTCGTCTCGGTTCCCGTCGTCGCCGCCGCCAGGTTTCTCGGGATACCGATCCTCGCCCACGAACAGACGGTCTCCGGCGGCCTCGCCAATCGGATCGCCGCCAGACTTGCCGACAGAATCGCAATCAGCTTCGAGAGCTCCGCCCCCCTCTTCCCGGCAGCGAAAGTCATCCTCACCGGCATCCCCCTGCGTCGCAGTCTCTTCGAGGGACAACCCGAACGGCTCTACAAGTCGCACGCTCCCTTCCGCGCTCTTCCGCTGCTCTACGTCACCGGCGGGGCCCAGGGCTCCATGGTGCTCAACTCAGCCGTCGCCCAGGTGTTGCCTAGTCTTCTCGAATTCGCCTGCGTCGCCCACCAGTGCGGCAGGCACCCCTCCTATGACGCGCTCGCCATGATGACCCAGGCCGCCCGCTCCCTCCCTCCGGGTCTTGCCGAGCGATACTACCTTTTCGACTATCTCGACGCCGGCCTCGGCGATCTCATGGCGGCGACCACCCTGCTCGTAGGAAGGGCTGGCGCCGGCACCGTGTGCGAAGCGATGGCCTTGGCGCTGCCCGCACTCCTGGTGCCGCTGGCAACCTCAGCCGGAGACGAGCAGCGAAAGAACGCCCGTCTGCTGTCCGGCGCCGGCCAGGCCGTCGTCGTCGAGGAAGCCGAGCTCGACGGCCCCCGACTCTTGGCAACAGTCCAACCGCTCCTGGCCGATCCCGCTCGCCTGGCCGCGATGCGCGCCGCGGCCCGCGGTCTCTTCATTCCGGGAGCCGTGGAGCGGCTGGTCGCGGAGCTCGAGGCCCTGGCGACTCCAGGCGGCTCCAGGCCTGCCGGAGTGCAAGCTCCGCATTAGCGACACCGCATTGCCGACCATCCACACGACCGCCCGCATTTCGAGCCCGCACCCTGCGAGCTCCACGCCTTCTTCGACGCCGTCGAAGGCGAGGTCCAGCACCGTGGGACGCACGAGCGCGACCATCGTGCCGTCTCCCCAGTGGCCTCCCGCCCAGAGGTTGGCCGCGACCACCAACACCTTGGCCAGCAACCATGCCCGATCGCATCTGCGGAACAGTGTGTCCATCGCCGGCAGCAAAGCAGCCGACGTGCCATGCTCTCGGGGCCAGCTCTGGAACGGAGATGACTCGGCGGTCCCAGCTTCCGACCGGGTGCCCGCATGTCACGCGGCGTTCCGCCGTGTAACGAATCTTCCCGGCTAGCCCGTACGAGAATCCGGCTCGCATGCCGGCCGGGCCGGCTTCGGCCGGGCCGCCATAGGGATACAAGACGTCTTCCGAGTTCAGACCGCGGGCGCGGGTTCGTGCACCAGCCTGACTGTCTTACGACGCGCCGCGGGCTGCGGCGACGCCAGCCGGTGCAAGTGGGCCCAGGCAAACGACTCCTCCAGCGAGCCGAAGATCCATGGTTCTCCACCATGCTGGATCAGCTCGGCCCTGGCCAGGATCGCCACGACCTCCGGCGTTGGAGCCGACAGCAGCAGGGATTGCCCCTTCCGAGCCAGGCCTGCCTTCAGCTCGATCAGCCCCTCCGCCGCCGTCACGTCGACATAAGTGACGCGCGACAGATCCACGACCAGGTATCGCACGGCCTTGGTGAGCTGCAGCTGGGCCGAGAGGCCCTGGAAGGACGCGAAGAACATCGGCCCCTCGACGGACCGCACCACCAACTGGGCATGCGCAGGACACCTCTCCAGCCTCGGCGCCAGCTCCCGAGGGCTCCCCACGTGCACCTGCCCCAACTTCATCGCTGCCAGCACGAAGCTGAACAACAGCCCTACCTGGAAGCCGACCGCCAGGTCGGTGGCGACAATGACGGCCGTGGTGATCGCGATGATGGCCGCCTCCAAACGGCTGACCTGCATCACGCGCGCAAACTGGTGCCACTCGATCATCTTGATGCCGCTGTAGACGAGAATGGCCGCCAGGCTTGCCTGAGGTACGCGACCCGCCAGCGGCGCCGCCAGCAGCATCAGCAACAGCAGGAAGCCCGAGTGGACCAGTGCGGCCATCCGCGTGCGGGCCCCTGCCTGGACGCTCACCGCCGTCCGGGCGATGACGCCCGTCGAAACGATCCCTCCGAAGAGGGGGGCGATGATGTTGGCCAGACCCTGCCCGATCAGCTCCAGGTCGGGGTCATGGCGATCGCGCGTCATGCTGT
>JACQFU010000378.1 GCA_016199905.1 Candidatus Wallbacteria bacterium | reverse complement strand
TCCACCGCGGTGGATTGTTGCTTGGCGCTCAGCTCGATCTCGCGAGAAGCCTCCGTTGTGGTGACGACCAGCTCCGAGATGCGGCGGAAGGCGGCCGTCACGTCCTGGAACTGGCGGGTGCCGGCGTCCACGGCCTTGGCGCCGCCTTCGGTGGCCATCACGGTCGTGTTCACCGCCGAACGGACTTCGTCGACGAGGCGCCGGATCTCCTTGGTGGAGCCGCCGACCCGGTCGGCCAGCTTGCGGATCTCGTCGGCCACGACGGCGAAGCGTTTGCCCGACTCCCCGGCGCCGGCTGCCTCGATGCTCGCGTTGATCGCCAGGATGTTGGTCTGCTCCGACAGCTCGTCGATCACGTCGAGGATCCCGCCGATCTGCTGGGAACGGGCGCCCAGATCCAGCATATGGCTGGTGATCTGATCGACCTGCCGTTTGATGCCCTCGATCGACTCCCGCGAGCGGGCGACCGTCAGGTCTCCGTCGCGCGAGGCGCCCGCGGTCTCTCCTGCGATTTGCGCCACTCGCCGGGCGCTCTCGGCGATCTGGCGGCCTGTGGCGAGCAGCTCGCTGATCGTCGTGGATATCTCGTTCATCGCCGTGGCCTGCTCGCGGGCCCCGGCCGCTTGCTGGTTGGCCGCGGTCTGCAGCTCCGCGGAAGAGCTCTGGACGTGCTGAACGGCAGAGCCAATCTGAAGCGAAAGGGAGCGCGTCAGGAAGACGGCGACGCACGCGGCGATCAGCACGGCCGTCACTGCCAGGCCCAGCACCATCCGGGAAATCTGAGACGCGGACTCCTGCGAGCGAGCCCGTTCCATATCGACCGTGTCCAGGACGACCTTCTCCAGCTCCTTGATCCGGACGTCCATGTCCTGCCGGATGGGATACGTCTGGGTCTCGCGCACTCGCTCCATCTCTTCGGTCGTCTTGCCGGAACGCGCAGCCGAGGTCAGGCTTTCGAAGAGTCGATTGTAGTCCCTGTCGAGGCTCTCGACTCGCGCGAGGTTGGCTCGCTGGCTCTCCAGAGTCGCCATTCCTTGCAAGCGCACCAGGGTCTGATCGAACCGGGACTGGGCTTCGCGGTACTCCTGCAGATAGTTCTCCGTGTGCGACAGGACGAATCCGCGGGTGGCCGCCGATTTCTGATAGAAGCCGGAGCTGAGCCGCTCGACGTCGGCCAGCTGGCGCGCGAAGCCGTCGATCGCGCGATCCTTGCTCTCCACGATGCTGGCGAGGGCCCAGTGCGCAAGCAGGGACGTCGCCAGCGCGACGAGGACCGTGGCAGCCATGCCGGTTCCGACTTTTTGACCGAAGGTCCAGGTTCTAGCCATTGTCCTATTCCCCTCTCGCGGCGCGATCGGGTGCCGCGCGGCTCCGCAAGTCCTGCAGTATCGAATCCAGTGAGATAACGGGTCTGGCAACCGGCTCCAGGCGAGCCATTTCCATCACGTGACGGCCCTCGGCGCTGGCCCCTTCGACCGGCGTCAGGGCCAGGGCCGGCACTCGCAGGTAGCCTTCGAACTCCTCGAAGGCCAAGGCCACGCCCGCGGCGACTCCGCAGAGCAGACACCATCGGGGAAGGGCCGTGTCCGTCGCGCGACCCAGCACTCCCGCCAAACTGAACACCGGGACCAAAGTCCCGCGAATGCCGCACAGCCCCAGTAGATCCGCAGCCGTGCTCGGCAGCCCCACGATCCTGCGATCCCGGACGATCCCCGACACCTGCGACAGACGCACAGCCAGCGGCTGGCCGGCGACGCGCACTGCCAGGAGATCGACTTCTTGGGCCTGTGTGGGGCGTGGACGCTCGCTGAAGGCGCTGTCGAACTCGCGGCGAAGAGCGGAAAGCCGCTCCTGAATCGCGTCGTCGAAGCGGCTCACTTGGCGCCTCCGCACGCGCGCAGCTCGGCCCGGCAGACCTGCCCCAGGGCGTCCCGGCTGAATCCTCCGCCGAAGAGCAGAATGCGCGAGGAGTCTTCGCGCGTCAGCAGCAGCGCGGCTTGTTCGAGCTCCCGGCGGGCCCGTTCCAGATTACCGGCGCGGCGCGTCAGGCGGCCCATGTGGAGCCTGGGCATGGCAAAGCCGGGGTCCAGATAGGCGGCGGCCTGGTCATGTTCCACGGCGCCGGGCAGGTCCCCCGCATGCTCGCGGCACAGCGCCATCACGTAGTGCGCTCCGGCGTCCAGCTCGTCCAGCTCCAGCAGCAGCCGGCAGACGCGCTCGGCTTCGTCTGGCCGGCCCCGGTTGGTCAGCAAGACGGCCCGCAGCAGCATGGCGTCCGGATCGGCCGCCTGCGCCGCAGGCAGCGCGTGCAGCACGTCCAGAGCATCCCCGAACCGTTCCTCCTGCATCAACTGCGTGGCCTGGGATAGGTCCGTCGCCGGCGAAGATGCCGCCTCCGCGGCAGCCGTGGGAGCCCTCCCCGAATGGCGAGTGAGTTGCTCGATTCGGTCCAATGACTGGTGGATCGTCTCGACCCAGGTCCCGTCGCCGGCCAACGAATCGAGAAGGCCCGCGGCTCTCCAGTCGGGCGATGCCGGCGCAAGCGGCGGGGCGTACGCGTCGGACTCTCGCCGCTGATAGTAGAACGCGTCGTGCGTGTGCCGCAGGTGAAACGACTGGGTAATGCCCCACAGCGTTTCGGCGTCGCCCAGGAAGAGATAGCCGCCGGGCGCCAGCGCCCGGGCCAGGCGCTCGACCACGGCTTCCATCGTCGCAGCCGTGAAGTACATCAGGACGTTGCGGCAGAACACGATGTCGAGCGTCCCGGCGGACGCCAGCTCGCAGAGCGGGTCGGCCAGGTTGCGTTCCTCGAACTCCACCAGCCGTCGGGCCCTTTCGACCAGCTCGAAGTCGGAACCGGCAGGCTGAAACCAGCGGCGCCGCAGTCCCTCCGAGGTCTGGCGAAGCGACCAGAGGCTGTAGCGCGCCCGGCGGGCCCTGTCGAGCGAAACCGTGTTGGCGTCGATCGCCTGGATTCGCATCGGGGCCCCGGCGCAAGGCCCTTCCTGCGCGGCGATCGCCATCGAGTAGGGCTCCTCGCCGGAGGCGCATCCCACCGACATCATCCGCGCGGCCGCGCCGTCGGCCGGCGACCGGAGCCGATCGGGGAGCGCCACTTCCGCCAGCGCGTTGAAGCTGGCCGGATTGCGGAAGAAGTAGGTCTCGCCGACCGTGACTTGCGGGACCAAGAGCCTCAGTTCGCCGGCGGCCTCGGTGGAGCTCTCCAACCAATCCAGGTAGGCCCACCCCGAGCCCATCTGCATCTTCGCGCAGCGCTGGCCCAGCAGCTCGCTCAGCAGGTCGAGCTTCCCGTCGTCCAGCGCCAGCCCCAGCTTCGCGGCAATCACGGCGCGGAAGCGGTCCAGCTCCGCCGAAGAGCTCG
Organism: Candidatus Wallbacteria bacterium; assembly: GCA_016199905.1. Taxonomy (GTDB): domain Bacteria; phylum Muiribacteriota; class UBA6191; order JACPRK01; family JACPRK01; genus JACPRK01. Next base: position 2,023 of record JACQFU010000378.1, on the reverse strand, counting down.
GCGTTCTCAAGTCGCCTCCTCCGAGCCCGGCTTGCCCGACCAGACCTCGGCGGGCACCAGCCGCGAAAGGGAGAGGACTGCGAGCAGTCCCCCGTCCAGCGCGGCCAGACGCTCGACGGCGCCCGAGGCGGCTCCGGTGAGCAACCCGGGCAGAGCGCCCAGAAGCGAGGCATCCAGCACGGTCACGCTCTCCACGGCGTCGACGGCCAGGGCAACGGAACGCCCCTCGACCAGCAGCGACACGAAGCGCGCGGGCCGGCCAGCCGGACGAGCGGGTCCTTGTTCCTTCCGCGAGCACTCGTCGGAGACGCTCGAGCGGCTCGTGAGAAACGCACCCAGGTCGAGCACCGGGACGGCCTGGCCCCGCAAGACGCAGCTCCCCAGGATTCGCCCATCGGGTTGCTCTCCCCATGCCCTGTACACTATCGAATCTTAACTCAAGTCACAGTTTCATGGCAGCCCAAACGAACCGATGGGAGCCGCCAAAGTGTTCGCCGCGGCCGGGTTTGCCGATCACGCCGCCGGCGGCTCGCGGCCCGGCGTGCCCGTCCCACCAGAGGTAGTCGTGGCGCTTCCCGTGAAACAGCGCCGTCTGCGAGTCGACCGTGAACCGCTTGTCGCCGTCGGGCTCCAGGTCCCTGCGCAGTTCGAACCAGGCAGGAGAGCCAAAGGACGATTCGAGGTCGATAGCCAGGATGCGCGCGTCGTCGGGATGCTCGACCATCGCCTCCCATAGGTACTCCCGCACCCGCCAGGCCTCCAGCCGTTGCGCCCAGGTCGTCACGCGCGTCGCCCCGCGACGCGCCTCGGCCGGGGCAAGCCGGCAGGTGAAGAAGCCGAACGTGCGGCCGCCGGCGAGGGCCCGGAACCAGGCGCCCATCACCCGCAGAACGGTGCCGTCGTCCAGGAAATCGATGGGTCCTTTCCCCAGGTCCCGCTCCAGGCTGACGCGATCCGTGCGCCAGTAGATGGCGAGCCCGTCGCCCTTGTCGCGCACGCCCTGGGAGCACCACGCGAACGCCCACGGACCCTTCGTCGACTCTGCGAGAAAGCCGCGGATCTTTTCCGCACAGGCCTTGCTGTCGATGTCCTGCAGCCCGGCAATGGCCGCGTCGGGCACCCGTTCCGCAAGCTGCCGGGCGAAAGCTCGGGCCGCCGCCCACGTTACGGGACCGGCCGTCCGGCCTTCGTAGCGTCCGCCGCGATCCAGGTGGCACTGCACGGCCGTGACCGACGGCAGCGCCGCCACGTGCGGCTGCGAGTAGGCCGCCGGCGCGACGGCCAGCGCCAGCAAGAGCCCGCGGATCCGGCTCGCAACCTGGCGGCGAAACAACGGAGCGACGGTCATGGCCGGGCCATGATAGCAACCCTGCAGCCGGAGCATCCGTGCTAGAGTCCGGGCCCGTGAACGTGGGCGCTGACGGCAATTCGCAGGCGGCCGCACGGCCGGGTTGGGCCAAGCGGCTGGTCTTCTCCGCGCTGGCCATCGCCTCGATCCTGGCGATGATAGAGCTGGGACTGCGGGGTCAGCGCGCGTGGCAGGACTGGCGCGCGAGCGGCCAGGGCCCGATCAAACCCTCCGGCGACGTTTACCGGACGCATCCGTTCGTCTACCTGGTGCCCACGCCCGGGCGTTACGTCGATTCGCAGGGTTACGAAGAGACGATCAATTCTCGCGGGTTTCGCGGCCCGGAGGTGGCCGTGCCGAAGCCGGCGGGAGTGTTCCGCATCGCGTGCCTCGGAGCCTCCACCACGATCGGCACCTACCAGCGGCGCGATCGCGACACCTATCCCGCCGTGCTGGAGCGGTTGCTGCGCGAGGCCCGTCCCGGGGCGCGCGTGGAAGTCGTCAACGCCGGGATCGCAGGGGCGGCCAGCGCCCAGAACGCAACCAACTTCCTGGCCCGAGTCGTGCCGCTGGAGCCGGACGGTATCGTGTTGTACGACAACTATAACGACCTCAAATGGGCCACTCCGAGCGTATTCCGCGACGACTGGAGCCACCTGCAGGTGGAGACCCAGG
>JACQFU010000377.1 GCA_016199905.1 Candidatus Wallbacteria bacterium | reverse complement strand
GCCACGCGTACGGCGTCCTGGCCGGTCATGGCGTCGAGCACCAGAAGGGTCTCGTGGGGGTTCACGAAGGCCGCGACTTGCTCCAGCTCCTCCATCATCTCGTTGTCGATATGGAGGCGGCCGGCAGTGTCGAGGAGAACGATGTCGGCCAGCGACTCCATCGCGTGCGCGCAGGCGCGCCGGCAGATATCGACCGCGTCGGGGCTCGTGCGGTCGGCGAAGACCGGGATGCCGAGCTGCTTTCCGAGCGTCTCGAGCTGGTCGATGGCGGCGGGGCGTTTGATATCCGCCGCGACCATCAGCGGCTTGTGTTTTTCGGCCAGCAGGCGCTTGGCGAGCTTGCCCGTGGTGGTCGTCTTGCCCGAGCCCTGCAGGCCGCACATCATGACGATGGTCGGAGGCTGACCCGACATGCGCAGCGGCTCGGCGCGGCCGCCCATGATCTGCACCAGCTCGTCATGGACCACGCCGATGAACTGCTGGCCCGGATTGAGCCGGACGTGAGTCGTCTGTCCGAGCGCCTTTTCCTTGACGTGATCGACGAACGCCTTGACGACCTTGAAGTTGACGTCGGCCTCCAGCAGGGCCATCCGCACGTCGCGGAGGGCCTCCTGGATGTTGGCTTCCGTCAACGTGCCGTAGCCGCCGATCTTCTTGAACGTGGCTTTGAGCTTGTCGCTGAGGGTGGTGAACATCGTCATGAATGGGAATAGACAGAAAGTCCCCCGGAAGGGAACCCGCGAAGGATACCAGGAGACTGCCGAGAAGTCAATCTGGATCGGCAAGTCGGGGCGCGCGATCTCTTGAACGCGATGCCGGCCGGAGGCGATTCGATGGCGAGTCGCAGCCCGTTCTGGCCCGTTGGCTTCCGGGAGCTCCGCCCCCCCCCCAAGATTCTGCGAGACATCCTGTTCAAAACTTGATAACATCGCTCCGGGAGACCTTGTCGTGCCGGCCTCGGGCTGGCCCGGGTGCCTGGTCTTGACTGCCGGGGAGCGCTCCAGAGCAAGACAGGCTTGGAGGTGGGCGTGCGCTACCTCGGTGTAGTATCCGTGCTCCTTTCTGTCGTCGTCGTGGGGCCGGCCCTGGCCATGCTGGGGGACGTGGACGGTTCCGGCCGCGTCGACGGGGTCGATCTGACAATCCTGTCCCGACTGCTGGGCAGCACGCGCGGCGACGCCGTGTTCCGCGAAACTGCCGACCTCAACGGAGACGGCCGGATCGACGAAAAGGACGTCGCGATCTTGCGTGCCAACTTTGCCAGGACAGGCCGAGGTCAGAACGTCTGGGTGGCTGACACCGCCAACGACCGGCTCGTCGAGCTCAGCCCGATGACGGGACACACCCTGGTGACGGTGGGCGGGGTGCCCGCTCCGGTGCGGCTGGCCCTGGACACCGGGCGGGGCGACGTCTGGGCCATTGCGGCCGGTGGCACCCAGGTCGTCCACGTCTCGCCGTCGGGCCGTCGCCTGGCGACGGTCCGAGGGTTTGGCAAGGCCACGGCGCTGGCGGTCGACCCGGGGGATGGCAGTTGCTGGGTGGCCGACCGCAATGCCCGCAAGCTGTACGGTCTGCGACACAACGCACCCGATGGGTCCGACGTGTCTGCTTCCCGCAGTTTCTACCGGCTGGTCGAAGGGCTGAGTTACGGGACGCTGGGCCCGACCTGCTTGGCCCTCGACGGTTCGCGAGGCGTGCTCTGGCTGGCTGACGGGCGACTCGTACGACTGCTGACCAGCGTCCCCGCGTACTACAACCTGTCGACCGGGACGGGCAGTCACTGGATCAACTACCAACAACTGCCGGCCACGGTCCTCGCCGTCAATCAGCTCGACGGAACTTGCTTCACCGGTTCAGCCCAAGCGGGGAGTCTCGTGCGCGTCGGCGCCACGAACTCCGGCACGGTGCTGACGGTCGCGAACCTGCCCGGCCTCAACGGGATGGCTGCCAACGGGATGGACGGCTCGGTCTGGCTGGCCACGACGGGACAGGACTCCAGCGGCACCACAACCCAGCTCATCCACCTCGGCAATGACGGCACGGAGCTGTCCCGGGCCAGTATCTCGGGTTTCGCCGACCTTGGCGTGGATCCCTCGAGCGGCGAGGTCTGGGTGGCCAACCCTTTGGCCAACGGCGTGTCTCGCTACTCGGCTGGAGGGAGTTGCACGCTTCAAGCGTCGCAGTTCTCGCGACCGACCGCCGTGCAGCCGTTTCCCGGCGATCCGATCCTCGGCGCCCCCGTCGTCAGCGCCGTCGTCAATCCGACTCGAGCCGAGGTCGGTCAGCCGGTGACCTTCTTCGCCAACTTGCTCAGCGGCCGCAATCCGGTCGCGCGCGTGGAATGGGACTTCACAGGCCGAGGCGTGTTCGATTTTTCCTCCGGCACCTCCTTCACCACGACCCGCGCCTACCAGGCGGCAGGCGTCTTCAACCCCATCGTGCGGGTCACCGACACCGCCGGCCTGTCGGGCACCGATTACACGGCTCTGGTGCGAGTCGGTGGGCTGTCCGTTCGCCTCGGGGCCTCCATCGTCCAAGGCACGGCGCCCCTCACGGTCAATTTCACGGCCAGTGCCGTCAATCCTTCGGGGGCTCCCCTGGCCAACTTCCAGTGGGACTTCGACGGGGACGGAGTCTATGACGCCTACCAGACGGCCACGGGCTCCACCGCCACGGCGTCCCACACGTATGCGGCGGGAGGAACATTTGACGCCGCGGTGAAGGTCATCGACTCGCAGGCGCGGATGGCGAGCGGCTCGGTCGTCGTGCACGTCGCCGCGCCGGTTCCCACGCTCACCCTTTGGTCAGCTATCGGTCGTCTACAGTCTTCCGGGGACCTACACGGCTCGCGTCCGGACGAACGATTTCGCCGGGGGCACTGCCGTGGCAACAGCGCCGATCGAGGTATTGCCGGCGCCAGCCACCGCCAGCTTGCCTCCAGTCGGCTTTCTGACGGTAACTCCGGTGCTGGGCCGGGTCCCGCTGGCCGTGGACTTCTCCGGCGTAGCCCTCGACCCTGACCGCCACATCGGGCGTTACGAGTATCGGTTCGATTCGGCGCTGCTCGCCGACGACGTGGAGACGGCCGGCACCGCCTTCGTCCCCGATGCCGGCTGGGCCCGCACAGCCGAGGCGGCTAGCGGTTCGTATAGCTGGACCTGTTCATTGAAGAGCGGATATGGACTGGATTCGTCCTTGACCTCACGAGAGGTGGCCGTCTCAGGGCCGGCCTCCTTGCTTCTGAGCCTCGCTCACAAGTATCGCAGCAGCTACTACGGCCGCGAACAGATCGAGCTGTCGGAGAACGGCGGTGGGTGGCAATCCCTGGCCACGTTCGGAGGAGCGTCTGCTCTGGCCTCCCAGGACCAGTTCGTCTCGACCACGGTTTCCGTCCCCGTGACGCCGTCCACGACGTCGATCCGGATCCGATTCCGCCTGAGCAGCCCCTACTATGGCTCGAGCGCCGAGTGGTCCGTGGACAACCTCGCCCTGCAGCCGGCCGGTGCCCCGGCGGACTTCACGTCGGCGACCACGATGGCGACTCGGCACACCTACGCCGCGGCTGGCGACTACTACCCTTTGCTGACGCTCACGGACGACGCCGGAGTGAGCGCGAGCTGGCCGGCCCACGTGAGGGTGCTGGCGGCCGATGAACCGCTAGCCGTGGCGTCAGCTACCCCCGCCAGCGGCAGGACACCCCTGACCGTGCGGCTCTCGTCCGCCGGAAGCAGCGGGGGTTCGGGACCGATAACGCGCTACCAGTGGTTTCTCGACCGGGGTGTCTTCTTCGACGACATGGAGAGCGGCCCGGCAAAGTGGGTCTCGCAACCGCCGTGGGCATTGACCTCGGAAACGGCCACGGGCGGCCGGTGGAGCTGGAGCGACTCGCCAAACGGCAACTATGCCAATAGCGTCAATTCGAGCTTGACCTCGATTCCCTTCGACCTCCCGGCCCAGCCCGTACGTTCGACCCTGTCCTTTTGGCACCGCTATGTCACGGAAAGCTGTTGCGATCGCTGCTACGTGGAACTCTCGACCGATGGAGGGGGCACCTGGCAGCAATTGCGGGACGAAGCCGGCAACTACATCGCCTATGGCGGTTCCCAAAGCCAGTTCACACGGGCCTCGATCCCGCTGTCGCCCTACGCCGGGACTCGGGGTGCCCGGATCCGCTTTCGCTTCACCTCCGACAGTAGCGTCACGTACGACGGCTGGCATATCGATGACGTCCGCATTGCCACAGACCCCGTCACCGCGGCGATACCCGATTACGACAGCGTGTCGACCGGCGACACCACCATCCAGTACGACATTCCCGGACGGTACTCTCCGAGGCTGAGGCTCACCGGTTCCGGCGGGCTGACGGCCGAGGCAGCCACGTCCGTGACGGTGGCCACCACCACAGGCACTCCCGTGGGAGAGACCCTCCCCGTTTCGCTCTACGCAAACACCAGCGGCTACGCGCCCCCCGTTCAGACGCAGTTCACGGCCAACGTCACCTCGACCGGCCATCGCGTGATTCGCTACGACTGGGACTTTGACGGGGACGGCGTCGTCGATGCCTTCACGACGGACACGAACACGACGCGCTTTGGCTACATACGGCCAGGGCCGGTCCGGGCCAGCGTCCGGGTCCTCGACGACGCAGGCAACTCGGGCACTGCCAGCACGCAGTTCAACATCAGCTTCTCAACGCCGTCGGTCTCGCTAGCGACCGACCGGACCTCGCTCAGCCTGGGACAGACCGTGACCTTCGTCCCCTCCGTCAGTGCGTCGGGAACGGTGACCTCGTTTGCCTGGAGCTTCGGCCCAAGCGGCGCGACGTACTCCGGCGCGGGGACGCCCGTGACCACGGCGTTCCGTTTCGCCTCCCAGGGCTACTACTACGCGACCTTGCGCGTGAGCGACGAATTCGGCGGCGGGGGCTCCGCCGGAATCTCGCTGCAGGTCGTCGGGACGGACTATCCGACGGTCACTTTGACCCCAAGCACGACCCAGGGCGCAACGCCACTGGACGTGGTCTTTACGGTCGGCGTCACTCCGGGTGACGGCTCCGGGAGCAACCTCGTTCGCTACGATTGGGATTTCGACGGAGTCCCGGCCGACAACCGCACGCTCACAACCTCGGCACCTCAGACCTTTCACTACACGCGCGATGGGGTCTTCCAGCCTCGCGTCACGGTCACGGATGCCTGGAACCGCGCCATGTCGGCCCGGACCCGGCTGACGTTCGGCACGCCCCCCGTTTCTCAGCCGAGCGCCGCACCCGTGGCAGGTCAGGCACCGCTCACCGTGGTGTTCCAGTGTGCCGGGCGGGCCTCCTCGGGCTCGCTCGTGCTCTACGATTGGGACTTCCTTGGCCACGGCGTTTTCCCGGGAGTCTTGAGCGCCTGGTCTGCCGACGTCTCCAACGCGACCCAGACCTGGATCGGGAAGCCGCTCGTCTACACGTACTCCGAGCCCGGCGTTTACGATGCTACTCTGAGGGTGACCGATCGAAACGGGCTCCAGGGCACGGGCAAGGTCCGCATTTCAGTCGGTCCAAGGGCGAGCGCCGCCGCCTTGATCGCACAACCGCCGGTGGGAGCGGCCCCGCTGACGGTCCAGTTCACCGCCGGGCTCACGGCCGGCAGGCGGGTGCTGGGTTATCAGTTCGACGCCACGGGCAACGGCCCATTCTCACTCACGACATCTTCCAACTCGTTTGAGGCAACCTATCCGGCACCGGGCGATTACCACCCGCGGGTGCTCGTTCGCAGCGAGGGCGCAGCAGACGCGACCTCCGAGTGCACTCTTCACGTTCGCGCGGCCAATGGGCCCGCTGCGACGCTCCAAGCCGAGAACACTTCGGGCTCGGCGCCCCTGGATGTCACCTTTCACGGCTCGGGGGTCTCGACCTATGGCATTGCGGCCCGCTACGACTGGGACTTCGATGGGGACGGCACCTTCGAGTACTCGTCCCGGTCGGCTAGCAGTGTGATCCATACTTACGCCGAAGCTGGAGCCTACACGCCGACACTCAGAGTGACCGACCTTCTGGGAAGGACCGATCGGGCCTCGATAACCGTAAAGGCTTCGCCGGGGCTCGTCGTGCAGCGAGAGACCGAGTCCTTCGATCCGCAGCAGGGCGAGAGCCTCAGCGTCGACAGTGCCTTGTCGTCCACGACCTCTGTCCGGCTCCGGATCGTCGACAGGTTCCACCAGGCCGTCCGGACCCTCCTCCCCTTCACCGTCCGAGGGCCAGGTCCTCACGTCGATCACTGGGACGGCAAGGACGATCTCGGGAGGCTCGTCGGCGGAGGGGTCTACTACTACATCCTCGATTATGCCGTCTCCGGCGTGACCGGAACGCTCGATTCGAGCGGTCAAGCCCCGACCTTCCGCTACTTCTATCCGAGCTCCGAGCAGACCTTCGATCCTTTCGCGAACAAGCCGTTGACCGTCCGCTATACGCTGTCGCGCTCGGCAGAGGTTTCCATCTACGTGTTCTCGAGCGGGGGAGCCGGCAATCAGACAATCGCGCGCACGGTCTTGCTTCGGGAGCCCCAGACGACCGGGCAGTACGTCGTCGCCTGGGACGGCGCGCTGGATGACGGCAACGTGGCCGGCAGTCTCCAATCTGGCGGCTCTTCTGTCGCCTATGTCATGCCAGCCTACATCAGCGATCTGCCCGACAATGCGCTGATCGTGGCGGGCCGGCCTTTACTCAGCGACGTCTCGAGCGACCCGCCCCTCTTCACGCCCGACAATCCGTACCAAGCTTCGGGCGGACTGTTTTCGTCGATCCATTTCTGGCTGTCGAAGGCGTCTTCGATAACGGCCCAGGTGCAATCTCCCACGGGCCAGATCGTTCGGACCTTCACCCAGCGGGACCTGATTCGAGGCCCGCAGTCCGTCCGGTGGGACGGCCGGACCGACGCCGGCGGCCTGGCGCATCTCGGCCTCTACAGGATTGGCCTCGAGGCGACCGATTCCACGGGCCTCAAATCCCCCCGACAGACCTCCGTCGTGAAGGTGGCCTACTGACATGAGTGAAGACGACAACTCGGTGCGGTCGTCCCTATTCGATGGCCGGCGAACGTGGCGTTCCCGTTCGGCAGCACGGGGCGTCTGGCGACGCTTTGTCGCGTACGTGTTGCTCGCGTCGATGCTGCTGCCGTCGTCCCCGTTGCTTCTGGCCTACGACAGTCCGTTCGATTCGGGATGGCAGCAGGTGGCCCCGGCGTCACAATCGCCCGATCGGCCGTTTGGCGAACCCGGCCAGGGCAAGCCGCCCGATGGAAACAAGCCCGGCTCTCGAGAGCCGGAGGGACAAGGCGGGAGACAGCCGGACCGACCGGACAGGCCCGATGCTCCGACCAGGCAACCCGGGCAGGACAACACGGCCAACGATCCCATCAACCTCTTCACCGGCGCCTATCTGTATTCCCACGAGGATTTGGTCGTTCCCGGCCAGGGCCTGCCGCTCAAGATCGTGCGCAACTACAACAGCGTCGACCTGGTGGAAGGCGCGTTCGGAGCCGGCTGGCAGAGTCCCTTCTCGGTGGCATTGTTCGAGACGACCGACGGGACGAATCGCTACGCTCTGGTGCGTCTGGCAGACGGCGACCGCATTGCGTTCCCGCTCAATGCGGATGGCAGCTATCGGTCGCCGGACGGCCATCGAGATGCGCTCGTACGCACTTCCACGGGCTGGGATCTATCCCGGCCGTGGAAGACCGTCTATCGTTTCGATAGCTTGGGGCGGCTGAGCCGGATCTTCGACCTCAACCGGAACGCGTTGAGCTTCCGGCGCGACTCCAGCGGCCGCGTCACCAGTGTCGTCGACCTGGCCGGCCGGACCTTGACCTTGGCCTACACGACGACCAACAAGATCGCTTCGATCGTCGATCCCGCGGGCGGGGTCTACCGCTACGGCTACGACGCCGAACAGGATTTGACTCAGTTCACCAATCCCGCGAACCAGACCGTTCGCTACGCCTACGACGCGAACCACCGCCTGACATCGATCGCCGATGGCAACGGAAATTCTTGGCTGGGAAACACGTATGACGCCAGTGGGCGCGTCACGGTGCAGACTTACAACGGCGGGACCTGGAGCTACTCCTACCAGGGGACTCCCCCCACTCGTACGTATGTTACCGACCCCTTCGGAAATCAGTCCTGGTACTACTTCGACCCGCAGGGACGGTTGTTGCAGCACTCGGCGCCGGATGCAGGCACGTACTACCAGACGTGGAACTCGCAGGGGCTGGTTGCGAGTATCACGGACGCCGACGGCGGTTCCACCCAGTACGAGTACGACCCGGCCGGAAATCTGTCGACGTTGCGCGACGCCGCGGGTCGGACGAGCACCCTGCAGTACGACGCGGCCACCAACAAGCCAACGCAGGGAACGGATCCCCTGGGGCGACAGGTCTCCTCATCCTACGACGCCCGG
>JACQFU010000376.1 GCA_016199905.1 Candidatus Wallbacteria bacterium | reverse complement strand
TTCGATCTCGACGTCATTAGCAACACGGGCGCCTACGGCACCCACGCGCTGACCGTCGGATGCAACACGGGCAGCAAGGTCCTGCCGCTCTACCGCGCCAAGAACGTCAAGTTCACCATGCGGGCGGTCTACACCAACATGCCAGTCGGCGGCGCCTACCGCGGCTACGGCGCCACGCAGGGCGCCTACGCGATGGAGTGTCTGATCGACGAGATGGCCGAGCGCCTCCAACTGGACCCGCTGGAGTTTCGCAAGAAGAACCACATCCGGATCGGCGAGTCGTCGCCCGTGTTCAAGGCCCTGGGCGAGGGGCGCGAGGGCGTCGCGCAGACCATCGAGAGCTGCGGCCTCGACCAGTGCATCGACCTGGGCGCCAAGGAGATTGGCTGGTACGAGAAGCATGGCAAGCCCAAGGGCAAGGGGCCCATCAAGCGAGGAGTCGGTGTCGCTTGCCTGATGCAAGGCTCGTCGATCCCGGGCATCGACATGGGCGCGGCCACGATCAAGATGAACGAGGACGGCTCGTTCAACCTGCTGATGGGTGCGACCGACCTCGGCACGGGCAGCGACACGGTGCTCGCGCAGATCGCCGCCGAGGTGCTGGGCGTGCGCGAGAGCGACATCATCGCCTACTCCTCCGACACCGACATGACGCCCTTCGACGTGGGTGCCTACGCGTCTTCGACGACCTTCCTGTCGGGCATGGCCGTCAAGAAGGCGGCCGAGCAGGCGCGCGATCAGATCCTCCACGTGGCGGGCAAGATGCTGGAGGTCGATCCGAGCGGGGCGCTCCTGCAGGATGGGATGGTCGTGATGCCGAACGGACGGCGGCTCTCGCTCAAAGAGATCGCGTTGCAGTCGCTCTACATTCACGACCAGTTCCAGATCATGGGCTGTTCCAGCCACATCACGCAGACCTCGCCGCCTCCCTTTGCCGCGCACTTCTCCGAGGTCGAGGTCGACGAGGAGACAGGCAAGGTGACGGTGCTCAAGTACGTCGCCGCCGTCGACTGCGGCACGGCGATCAACCCCAGGCTGGCGGAGGGTCAGACCGAAGGCGCCGTGCTGAATGGGATCAGCTACGCCCTGGTCGAGGAGATTTGCTTCGATTCCAAGGGCCGGCCGCGCAACCCGACTTGGCAGTACTACAAGATCTTCACGACCCAGGACGCGCCACCGATCAAGACCATACTGGTGCCCACCTGGGAACCGACTGGCCCCTACGGCGCCAAGAGCGTGAGCGAGATTTCGATCAACGGCCCGATGCCGTGCATCGCCAACGCCATCTACGACGCGATCGGGATTCGCATGCGCGAGGCGCCGTTCACCTCCGAGAAGGTGTTGAAGGCGCTGAAGCTCAAGGCGCGGGGGAGAAGGCTGGAGTAGGGAATCGCAGGCCGGAGCTCCCGCTGCGGCTTGCCGAGCCGTTGGGCCTATTCCTCCGGCAACTCGAGGAGCAGGCGCCGCAAGCGTTCGAGTGCGGTCCAGACGCTGCGCTGGCGCACGCGCTCTCGGTCGTAGGGGAACTGGTACTTCTTCGACGTTACCTTCGACTCCGTGGCGAGGCCTATCCAGACGGTGCCCACGGGCTTCTCTGGCGTGCCGCCGGCTGGACCGGCTATACCCGTGACGGAAAGCGCGACCGGCACCCCGGCCAGCGCCCGCGCCTGGGCAGCCATCGCACTGGCCACTTCTCGACTCACCGCACCGTGGGCGGCCAGCATCTGGGGCGATACCTCCAGGAACCTGGTCTTGGAGTCGTTGGAGTAAGTGACGTAACCGCATTCGAACCAGTCGGAGGCGCCCGGGGCGTCGGTGCAGGTGGCGCCAAGCAGACCGCCCGTGCAAGACTCGGCGACGGCGAGACGCCAGCCGCGCTTGCGGAGCAGCTCTCCGATGGTCTGGGCGAGCGTGACGTCTCCGGTGGCGTAGATGCGGCGGTCGACGCGCTCGCGGATGGCGCGCTCGGCGGCGTCGAGAGCCCCGGCCAGGTCTCCGGGGCCGCTGGCGTAGAGCCGCAAGTGCAGCTCGGGCCAGGTGGCCCTGTAGCCGACTGCGACGGTTGGCGGGATCTCCGCGCCCGCCAGCTCGGTCTCGAGCTTGCTCTCGCCGATTCCGAACAGGCGCAGCACTCGCACCATGTGGCGGACGTCGCCGCCCGCCAGCGTTGCCAGTCGCGGAAGCACCTGCTCTCGCAGCATCTTGCGGTACTCGTGCGGCACGCCGGGGAGGAAGTACATCCTGGAGTCTCCGATGGCCAGGGCGAACCCCACGGCGGTGCCGACGGGGTTGTCGAGGATCTCGGCGTCCTGCGGCAGGTCGGCCTGCTTTTCGTTGTTGACGGTCATGGGACTGCCGAGGCGGCGGAACATCTCGCGGATGTGGGCCAGGGCAAAGTCGCTGCGGACCAGCGGGACGCCGGCGACGGCCGCTGCAGCCTGGGCCGTGCGGTCGTCCTCTGTGGGGCCGAGGCCGCCGCAGACGACGACGACGCGGGCGCGAGCTCCGGCTTCGCGCAGGGCGGCGGCCATGTCGTCGAGTGCGTCGCCGACCACGGACATCCGGCGCACCAGGACACCGGCTTCGCGCAGGGCGCCGGCGGCGAAGGCGCCGTTGGTATCGGAAATGGCGCCGCTCATCAGCTCGTCGCCCGTGGCGACCAGTTCGGCTTCGAGAACAGTGGGCATGGGATGCAGAGCCTACCGTTGCCGCGCGGTCGGCGCAAGCGCCCGCTTCACGGCGCCGGCGGCAGATCCTCGGGGTGGTGGGCGTCGAGGAGCATCACGCCCTTCATGTGATCGATCTGGAACACGAGCAGGGTGTCGCCGCAGAAGGCGATCCGCAGATCCCTTGGCTCGAAGAGCCAGAGGCGCAATCGAGTCGGAGGGCTCCAGTGAAGCCCGTCGCGAGAGCGCAGCAGCGCGATGCCGCGCCTGCCGACGACGCCTCCCACGCCGAAGCTGAGGCAGGCCAGCCAGGTTTCGTCGCCGCGCGCCGCCAGGCACGGCCGCTTGGCGATGAACGGCTCCGGGAGGATCGAGGCGCGGCGCTCGAAGGTGGCGCCGCCGTCCTTGCTCGCAAGCACGGCCAGCTCGAGCCGGTTCTCGTAGGCGACGACGATCCGGCCGGCTGTCTCCACCGCGGCAGGGTGGCGCGGGATCTCTCCGGGATCGGTCAAGGCCTGCGGGGCCGGCCAGGGCCCCGGGCCCGTCGGCGGCGCCATGGACCAGAAGAGCGCCGGTTTCTTCTCCTCCTCGTGGTAGTTGAGCAGGACGGCTCCCGGCCGGCCTTGGCCGGAAAAGAGCCGCATCCAGTAGAGGATGGGTTGGTCGAACGCGGGAGGCATCGCGCCAGGGAGCGGCCCGCCGGGCGACCAGAGGCAGTGTTGGAGCAGCCCCTGCCGACTCTCAGCCGCGCCATGGAGACGCAGCAGCATCTCGAAGGCGCCGTCGTTTCGAAGCGCGAGCGCGCATCCAGGCGGCCGGGTTCGAAGACTCAAAGGAGCGTCCCACTCGGAGTGGTTTTCAGGCCGGAATCGAAAGCAGGTTTGCTGGTCGTTCTCGCTCTCGTTGGACCAGCTAGCGAGCAGGCCGGCGGCGGTCCAGAAGAGCTGGATCGGCTCGTCGACGCGGGGGCCGGACGAGAGCTCGACCGTCTCGCCCCAGGTACGGCCTCGGTCCGGGCTTTCGCGCAACACCAGGACGCTGCGCTGTTTGTCGAGTTTGCGCTTCCAGATCGCCGCGACGCGCTCGCCTCGCGTGGCGACGTCTATGTCCTCCGACTGGCAGACGCTTGTCTCGAGCAGGATGGCGCTGGTTTCGTGCTCGCGTTCCAGGGTGCGGAAGACGATTGCTTCCGTTGCGCCGGCGCCCAAGAGGGTCGCCCGGTAGGTCGTGCCGGGCTGCAGGCCGTCCAGGTCCAGCTCGCGGCAACCTTGCGGGATCGCGCGACTGCCGCGGGCCTGGTCGCCTTCTCGCTGCCAAGAGAGCGTCAGCTTCTCTCTCGCCGCTTGCGTCAAAAGCAAGCGGACCCTGTTGGCGCCCGCCGTCACGCGCGACACGCCGGGCACCGAGACGAGCAGTCCGGCGTCGAGCTGCCTCGACGAACCCGGGCTATGGCGCCTCAACACCGCCGGGACCTCGCCGCGCAGGAGCAGCGCCACCGCCGCAGCCCCAAGGATCGCCGCAGGCACCGTCACGAGCAGGAGCCAGGTCTTGCCGCGGTGCGTCAGACCGCTCCGACGGCTCCACGTCGGCGCCTCCTGGGACCGAGGCTTCGCGGCGGGCTGAGCGACGGCTGCCCGCAACGCGGCCCGTAGTGCGGAAGCCGACTCGTACCGGTCGTCGAGCGCCGGCGAGAGGCATCGTGCCAGCAACGCCACCACCGGGGGAGGAAGGGGGCCGGCCTGCCGGGCGACGGCCTCCCCCGTCATCGCCAGTTTCTCCTGAAGGAGATCGGCGCGCTTGCTGATCGGGATCGGGAAGGAACCCGTCAGCATGTGGAAAAGGGACATTCCCACGGCATAGATGTCGGAGCGAACGCTCGCCTCGCGTCCCAGGAACTGCTCCGGCGCCATGTACATCGGAGTGCCTACGCTGAAGCCCTCGGCCGTGAGCCGGCGACCGCCCGCGGCGCGCGCCAGGCCGAAATCGACGACCTTGGGAATGCGGCCTCCTTCCATCAGGATGTTCTCCGGCTTGAGATCTCGGTGCAGGACCCGCGCGGCGTGCAAGTTCTCCAGGCCCGAGAGCAAGCCGTCGGCGATCGCGACGACTTCACCCAGGGGCAGGCGGCGCCGCGCCTCGATGATCTTCTCCAGAGTGGGACCCTCGACGAACTCCATCGCGATGTACGGCCGGTTGCCCTCGACGTCCGCGTCGTAAAGGGTCACGACGTTGGGGTGCGCGACGCGGGCCAGGATGCGCGCCTCGTCGACAAAGCGGCGGCGGTTCTCGCTGTCGTGGAACTCGTCGGGCTTCAGGAGTTTGATTGCGACCTTGCGGTCGAGCCCGATTTGCACTCCCTCGAAGACCTCGCCCATGCTGCCCTCGCCCATCTTGCGGACGATGCGGTAGCGCGTGAGGAATTGGGGAGAAAACGGGCTGCCCTGGGCCATCGCTCTCGGAGTCTACCGCGTCCCACCCCGTCGCCAAGGGCGCGAGGGAAGTCGGCGCGCTACGATGGCGCCGCCCAAGAGAATCGGTTCGGCTCGGGGGCTCGCGCGAAACTTTTTCGAACTCTTCCGGGGCGACGGCCGACTCCAGATGCGGTAACGAGGAGACATGGACGAGCTGGAAGGTTTGGTGGAGCGAATGCGACAGGACGACCGGGCGGCGTACGAGGTGCTGCTCGACCGGTTCCAGCCGGCTGTCTTTCGCCTGGCCCACCGCGTGACCGGCAACCGCGAAGACGCTTGGGACGTGGTCCAGGACGTGTTTCTGGCCGTACACACGAAGCGCGACGAGTTGCGCGAAGTCTCGCGCTTTCGGCCGTGGCTGTACCGGATGGCGTACTGCCGGGCGGTCGACATGGTTCGCGCCCGCGGAGGACGGGCTGCGCCCGCCGGAGACGACTTCCTGGCCTCGGCGGCGCCCGCCTCGGCGGGTCCCACACACGTCGTCGAGGCAGCAGCCCTCACCGGCGAAGTTGGGCGCGCGCTGGCAGCGTTGCCCGAGAGGTTTCGCGAACCGCTGGTGCTGGCCACCCACGGCGATTTGACCTACGAGCAGATCGCCGGCGAGCTCGGATGCCCCGTGGGCACGGTACGTTCGCGGATCGCCACGGCGCGCCAGCTTCTGCGCGAGCGGCTGGCGGCCTGGTTTGGCGTGAACTGACAAGGAGGAGCGGCGATGACGAGCGATCCCACGGGCAGCGGGTGCGAGCAGATGTTGGAGCTGCTCTCGGCCGGGCTCGATGGCGCCCTGACCTTCCGCGAGCGGGAACAGGTCGAGGCCCACGCGGCTGTCTGCGAAAGTTGCCGGGCGGAGCAGGCGCGGATGTCGGCGCTGGAGGGGGAACTGCGCCGCTGCGAGGAGCCTGCGCCAGGCGAGCTGGCGGCAAATCGAGCGCGGGTCTTGGCGTCGCTCGACCGGGAGGCCAGCCGCGCTCGGGGAGTCGCTGCGAGCCGGCCGAGGCAGGGCCGACGGTGGTGGCAGATGTTTCTGGGCGGCGCGTGGCAGCCATCGATGGCGCTGGCGCTGGCGGTCGTGCTCCTCGCCGTCGTGACGGTGAGGCGTCAGGGCCCGGCGATCCTTCCCGGTGCGGCCGGCGGGGTCGCGGCCCAAGCGCCATCGGCCGAATCGGGCCTGGTGCTGGCCGGTCTGCCGCCGCCGGACGAGGACGGGCGGGCGGCCGCCCAGTCCGATCGGGAGGGAGTTGCGATGCGGCTGGACGCCGGCGCCCCCGGCGAGACGACCATTCTTTGGGTGATGACAAACGAGACCAAGTAAAACAAGAGTTAAACGCTCTGAAGGAGGAATCGAGATGATTGGAAAGTTCGACGTGGAGAAGCTCGGAAGAACGCTGTCCCTGGCCTTGGCTCTGGCTGCGATGGTCCTGGCCGCGCCTCAGGTCGGGGCCCAGCCCCGGTCCCCCCGGCCGCCTGCGGACGGAGACGGGCAAGGCCAGCCTCCGCGCGGTCCGGAGGCCGGTGGCGACAGGCAGCAGGAACCTCCGGCCAGTCCGCCTTCAGGCGATCTGCCCCCGCCGCCGCGAGGGGGCCCGCCGCCGCTCGATCGCGAGCAGCCCTTCGGACCGCAGGCCAATGCCCCGCTGCCGCCGCCTCCGCCGCGCGATGGGCCGCGCGGCCAGCAACGCCCGCCTCTGCAGGTCTACTTCCTCAAGCCCAAGGTCACCGATCGCCATCAGCTCTTCGAGCTGGCCAAGATCCTGGAGAAGCTCGGCATGGGCCGGCCTCCGCAGGTAGACGAGGCTTCGGGCAACCTGATCGTGCAGTGCGAGCCCGAGCATATCGCCGAGATCGAGCGCGTCGTCACCACGCTTTCCGAGGAGCGCCAGAAGAGCGCCGACAAGACGCCTCGCCAGGTGACGCTCGAGGTGCGCGTCTTCCTGGCGAGCCCCTCCGCCGGAGGAACCGCGGCCGCCGGGCTGGATCCGAAGGTGATCGAGAGGATGACGCAGGTCTTCGGCTACAAGAGCATCCGGCTGCTGGGCACGCAACTGGTGCGGGTGCGGTTGGGCGAGCACGCCAGCAGCGAGACCTTCTTCAAGGACCCCGGATCGGAGCGGGTCTTCCCCTTCTCGCTGGGATTTGCCATCGATCAGGACGGAGACGACCTCCGCATTCGGGCTGCGTTGAAAGCGCTGGACCAGGGCGCCGTCATCACGACGACCTTCCTGTCCAGGCCCGACCACGGCACCGTGCTGGGCAATTCGTCGCTCAACGCACCCCGGAAGGGGAGCCTGCTCCCCTTCACCCCTTTTGGAGCGTGAGACTCGGAATAGTCCTCGGGGCCGGCGTTTTCAGGCGAAAGTCCCACTCTCTGCAACTGCACCCGCAGGCGGGGGAGTCTAGCTTCCAGCTTCTGTCTTTTGTTACCCTCCGGGCGTGACTCCCGTGGCCTGGAGCGAACCGAGGCTGCTCTCGCAGCGCGACGCACGAACGTTGGCGGCGCTGGCGGAGGTGCTCGTGCCGCTGGACGCCGAGGACGTGCCGCTGGGACGAGTCGATCTGGTTGCGCGGATCGAGCGGTTGCTGGAGGGCGAGAATCGCGTGTTTTTGCGGATGACGCGGCTGGCGCTCTGGATGCTCGAGTACTCGCCGCCGTTTTGCGGAGAAGGAATTGCGCGCTTCTCGCGGCTGGCCGCGGATGGCCGCCAGAGGTGCGTCGCCTGGTGGGAGACGCGGCCCAGCTGGCGGCTGCGCAACATCTACTACCTCTGCAAGATCACGGTGCTGTCGCACTACTACGACGATGAAGCGGTCGCGGCCGCCGTCGGTTACCGGCCGTGACGATGCTCCCGGCTGACTGGAAACCCTCGCGGGCTGCGGCTTATCGGGCGGACCGGGTCGAGCGAGGCGATCGCTTGCAGGGCAACGTGAGCGTCCAGTGTCAGGTGTGCGTCATCGGCACCGGCGCGGGCGGGGCGGTGGCCGCCGCGGAGCTGGCGCGCGCCGGGCTGGACGTGGTGATGCTCGAAGAGGGGGCCTACTTGACGGGTGAGGACTACGGGCGGCTGTCGCCGATCGAGAGCATCAAGGCTACCTACCGCGACGCGGGGATGACGTTCACGATGGGGTCGCCGGGTATCCTGATGCCTTACGGCCGATGTGTCGGCGGCAGCACGGTCATCAACTCCGGCAGCGCCTTCGCCATGTCGGAGGAGACGTTCGCCTACTGGAAGCGAACCCACGGCTTGCCGGGTCTGGAGTGGCCGGATGTGGCGCGTCATTTTCAGCGGGTGGGTCGCACGGTCCGCATCGGGGCAGTGCCCGAAGAGCTGATGGGGGGCAACGGACGGCTCCTGCGGGAGGGGGCGGAGGCCCTGGGTCTGGCCGGAGAGGTCGTGACGCGCAACGCGCATGGCTGCCTCGGGCGCGGGCGCTGCTATCTGGGCTGTCCGGAGAACGCCAAGCAGGGGACCAACTTGAACTATGTGCCGATGGCGCTGGAGGCGGGAGCGCGGCTCTACACGCACTGCCGCGCCGAACGGGTGCTGTCCGAGGGGGGGAGGGCGGCGGGGGTGCAGGCGCGCGCCACCGGCGGCGGGGCGAGGCTCGCGGTGAGGGCCGGCGCAGTGGTGGTGGCGTGCGGCGCCGTGTTCACGCCGATCCTGCTTTCCGAGAGCGGGTTGCTCAAGGGCAATCGCCACGCCGGGAAGCACCTGCGCATCCATCCGGCTTCGCGCGTCATCGGCCTCTTCGACCGAGAGATCAAAGGACACATAGGAGTTCCCCAGTCCTATCACGTCACGGGCCTGATGCCGCGGGACCTGGTGCCGGAGGGAATCTTCGTCCCGCCCTTTTTGCTTGCGCCCGCGGTGCCCGGCATGGGCCGGGGGCACCTGGAGCTGATGAAGCAGTATCCCCGGATGGGGCTGATCGGCTATCGCGTCATCGACAGTGGCGAGGGGCGGGTCGCGGGGACGGTGATGGGTATGGCGAACGTGAAGTACGACCTGTCGCCGCAGGACACGCGCAAGCTGGTGGAGGCGATGCAGGCCAGCGGCGAGATCCTCTTCGCGGCGGGCGCCAAGCGCGTGTGGCTGCCGGTGTTCGGAAGAGGTGAGGCGGGGTCGGTGGATGAATTGAGGCGATTGCTCTCGCGTCCGGTGGCTGCCGTGGATATCGAGCTCGCCGCCTACCACCCGCACGGCACGCTGCGGATGGGCATCGATGAGAAGGACTCCGCGACGCGGCCCGACGGCTCGCTGTTCGGGGTCGAGGGCGTGTACGTGGCCGATGCGAGTCTGTTCCCGGAGAGCCCCATCGTGAATCCGCAGCTCACGGTGATGGCGTTGGCCGGCGTCGTTGCCGAGCGGCTCGCGGAGAAACGAGGCTTGACGCTCGCGGCTTGAGGGCCCGAGCATGTGACCAGTGTCACCGGGCTTGCCGAGCTGCTCGCGCTCGAGCCAGGAGCCTCAAGCCTTTGACTCCTCATGAAGGCGGCTGTTACACTCGCGGGGTCCCAAAGGCCAAGCCCAGAAAGGAGCCCCAGCAGTGCCTCCGCGCACGTCCCGCGGCAGCAGTTCTGCCCGCAAAGCCATCGTCCCGGGTCCGACATACGAGGAAATGCTCCATCCCCGCAAGCAGCCTGCGGTCCTCCGCAAGGCAGCCGACGCCGCCCGGCGGGATGAGCTGAACCCGGCGAACCTGTTCAACATCCACTGGCGCGATCCAAAGGGGAGCAAGGTGCGGAAGCTCGTGCTTCCCCCGTCCCTCACGGGCGTCAAGGCCAACGTCGTCGTTCTCGTGGGGCGCGATTTCCCCAGCGGTTCCCACAAGGTGGGGCCGGCCTACTCGACCCTGGTGGAGGGGGAGGTCAAGGGCGAAATCCGTCCCGGCGAGAAGACCGTCCTGGGGCCGTCGACCGGCAACTTCGGCATCGGCACGGCCTACGTGTCGAAGCTGAAGGGCTACAAGTGCGTCGTCATCATGCCGGACGGCATGAGCAAGGAGCGCTATGAGCGCATTCGCAAGTACGGCGGGGCCCTCGACCTGACGCCCGGCACCGAGAGCGACGTCATCCTGACGCTGGAACGGACGTACGCCCTCAAGAAGAACCCGAAGAACTACCCGCTCGCGCAGTTCGAGCTCTTGCCCAACTACCGCTTTCACCGCTACGTCACGGGTCGGAGCGCGCTCGAGGCGGCCCAGGACGTGGGCGACGGCCGGATCGCCTGCTTCGTCAGCGCCCCCGGCAGCGCCGGCACACTGGCCGCGGGCGACGAAATCAAGTCCGTCTTCCCCGACGCTGCGGTGGCCGCCGTGGAGCCGCGGGAGTGCGCCACGCTCTACAGCAACCTGCGCGGACAGCATCGGATCGAGGGGATCGGCGACAAGATGGTCACCCTCATCCACAACCTCCTGACGACCGACTACGTGGTGCTGGTGCACGACGACGACTGCGTGATGGGTGTGAAGCTTTTCCACGAAGCCGGGCACATCCTGACGAAGGTCATGGGCCTGGATGGAAAGCTGGTGCGGGCGCTCGCGGGCGTGTTCGGCGTCAGCGGCGTCTGCAACGTGCTGGGCGCCATCAAGATGGCTCGGCAGCTCGACCTGGGCGCCAACCAAAACGTGGTGACCATCGCCACCGACGGCATCGATCGCTACTACTCGGTCGTAAAGGAGTTGGAGGAGCGAACGGGTCGGATTGACGACCACTCCATCGACGATCGGGTGCTCGCCCGCTGGGCGCGGGAGATTTTCCTGGGAGCCGACACCGACGAGATCCTCGACGTGCGCGGCGCGAAACAGAAGAAGCGCCTCTTCGACCAAAAGGAGGAGGTCTGGACCCAGTTCGGTTACGGCAAGACCTACCTCGATACGATGAAGAAACAATCGTTCTGGGACGCCGAGTACGCGCTCATCCCGGAGATGGACCGCGAGATCGCCAAACTTCGAGATTAGTCCGGGCTCGCCCGGGCCGAAAGGAACCCCTCTATGCTCGACAAGGACGCCCTCCACAAGCAGGTCAAGAAGTACGAGAAAGACATCATCCGCTTCGGCCGGGAAATCGTGAAGACGCCCAGCTTCTCCTCTCAGGAGGGCGCGCTCGTTCAGGTGATCTCCAAGGAGATGAAGAAGGTCGGCTTCGACGAGGTGAAGGTCGACCGGATGGGCAATATCATCGGGCGCATCGGCAAGGGCAAGACGAAGATCATGGTCGACGCCCACATCGACACCGTCGACATCGGCGACCCGACGCAGTGGAAGTGGGACCCCTTCAAGGGAAAGTTCGAGGACGGCAAGATCTACGGTCGCGGCGCGACGGACCAGAAGGGCGTGATGGCTGCCATGGTCTATGGCGGCAAGCTGATCAAGGACCTGAAGCTCGAAGACGACTTTACGCTCTACGTCGTCGGCAGCTGTCAGGAGGAAAACTGCGACGGGCTTTGTCTGATGCACATCGTCAACAAGGAGAAGATCCGCCCCGACTACGTGGTGCTGACCGAGGCGACGGACATGAAGGTCTATCGGGGCCACCGCGGACGGGTGGAGCTGAAAGTCGTCACCAAGGGCCGGTCCTGCCATGCCAGCTGTCCCCCGCGCGGCGTCAACGCCGTCTACCGAATGACGAAGATCATCGACCAGATCGCCAAGCTCGACAAGAAGCTGAAGTCTCCCGGCTTCCTCGGCAAGGGGACCGTGGCAGTGACGAAGATCGAGTGCAAGACCCCCAGCCTCAACGCCGTCCCTGACGAGTGCACCATCTACCTGGACCGGCGTCTGACCACGGGCGAGAGCAAGGAGCTGGCGATGCAGCAGGTCCTCGATCTGCCGGCTGTGAAGGCCGCCCAGGCGACCGTGGAGATCCTGCAGTACGAGGCGATCTGCTACACGGGCCTGAAGGTCGGGCAGGAAA
>JACQFU010000375.1 GCA_016199905.1 Candidatus Wallbacteria bacterium | reverse complement strand
CAGCGCGAGCTGGCCGAGGTCAACAAGTCCAACGCCGTCGAGATGGCCATGATCGACGCCGAGAAGAAGGTCAAGGATGCCGAGCGCACCCGCGAGCTCACCGAGGTCGACAAGCAGAAGGCCATCGAGACCGCCAACCAGGAAAAGGCGATGACCGTCGCCGTTGCCCAGGCCAAACGCGCCGATGCCGAGCGCGAACAGTTCACCAAGATGGCCCTGCGCGAGAAGGCCGCTCAGGACGTCGAGACCGTCAAGGTCACCAGCGCCGCCGAGCGCGAAGGCGATCAGAAACTGATTGCTGCCTCCAAGGCCGCCGAGCAGGACTTGGTCCGCGAACAGCGCAAGGCCGACGGCGCCGCCTACACCATTCAGAAGGAAGCCGAAGCCAAGAAGGCCGCCGCCCAGGCCGAGTACGAGGCGCGCCTCAAGGCCGCCGAAGCCGAATCCGAATCGGCCAAGAAACGCGCGGAGGGCGCGCAGGCCGAGCAGATGGTCGCCGTCCACGTCCAGCAAAAGCTGGTCGAAGTCGAACAGCAGAAGGTCGAGGTCGAGTCGCGCCGCCTGGAGGTCCAGGAGAAGTTCGGCAAGGCCGCCATCGAGCTGCAGGTGCGCCTCAAGGAGATCGAGGCCTCCGCCCAGATCGAGGTCGAGCGCGCGCGCGCCATGGGCGCGATGCTCTCTCGCGGCGAGTTCACCATCTACGGCGATCCCACCACCTTCGCCCGGATGATGGAGGCCTTCTCCAAGGGCGCCTCGATACGCCAGACAGTCGAGGGATTTCTTGCCGAAAAAGGCACCGACGACAACCTGAGCAGGGTCGTCAACGCCGCCGCCGAAGTGATCGGAAAAGTGACCGGCAAGAGCAAGAAGGCCGACGGCGGGCCCGGAGCGGAGAAGGCGTAGGAACCACGGCCCCGCCTTGCCTTCTTGATGGAGTCGAGCCGGGGCTCCGCCCCAGACCTGCACAGGGGAGTCGTGCTCCCCTGGACCCCTCGATGGCAGGAGAAGCCTGCATCGGCTCGAGGGAATTTCTCCAGTCAGAGGGGATTCCGAAGGAGTGAGGCAGGCAGTAGTGCCGTCGCCAAACGCCTTCTTGCGCGAGCGCAACGCGCACATGCAAGAAAGGCCGGAATTGCCCCTTCGGTGGCAGTTTGGAGGCAAGGCCTCCGGCAGGGATGGAGCTCGAGTGCTTTCAGTCCTGGTCACCGTTCCATAGTGACCCTCCCCTCGGCGCGCGCGTGGCCGATGCGGTACGCTGCGCATCCGTGAGCGAAATGCCCGTGGAAGAACCGGACCGCTGGATCCTGCCGCTGGAGGGCTGGACCGTGGAACGCTGTGTCATCGACGAGACGTTCGTGGTGGAGCTGAAGCTCGGCCGGCGGCGGGCCCGCGTGAATGTGCACGGCACCTTCATTCTCAAGACGGACCGCGGAAGCTCGAAGATCCAGAAGTCGCCTCTCCGATCGATGGCGCCTGCTCTGGAGCTGGCCGGGAGGGTCGTCGAGACGGCGGTTGCGTTGAAGGACGGAAGACTCGATCTGAAGTTCCGGGGCGGGGCTGCGCTGTCGGTGAAGCCGGACCGCGGCTTCGAGGCCTGGACTGTCACGACGGGTCCCGAGCTGACTTTGGTCTGCGAACCGGGCGGGCGGGTCGCCGTCTGGGTGCCGGAGGAAGAGTGAATTCGCCGGTGGACCGGCGCCAGGAGCGAAACGACGCGCCGGACAAGGCCGTCGCCGTCGAAGAGATCGCGAAGTCCTTCGGGAAGAGCCAAGCCTGCGAGGGCTCACTCTGTCGGTCGAGGCGGGAACCGTGTTCGGTCTTTTCGGACCCAATGGAGCCGACAAGACCACTTTCCTGCGGATCTTGACGACCCTCGCGCGTCCCACGGCGGGCGAGGACGCGTCGCGGAACACGACCCGCTGGCGCGAATCGCCCGATTCCGTGCGGGATACGGGTTTTTTTGCCTCACCCGGTGCAAGCATCTTTCGCCCGGAGGTGACCTTGGATACTGTCTTCTAATGCCGTGACCGGCATGATTCGGATCGCTGTTCGTGGCACCACTCTTGATACGTGCCCGCGGGTACTCTCGGGCCCGATGAGTTGCCCGACTCTATTCCTGCTCTTGACCGCGAGGGGCGGGGGGGAGGCTGAATGATCTCGTCGGCGTCTTGCCGTCGGGGGGCCGTCCTCCAAGAAATGAAAGAGGCTGCAGAGATGAACCATCGAACGCTCGCCCAGGTCTTCACGTCTCGTCTGGTTCTTCCAATGGTCGCGCTCGCAATGCTCGTGGCGGCCGGCCCGGCGGAGGCCTTCGACGGCGACCTCTTTTGTTCTTCCGTCGTGCCGAGCCCCACGAACGTTCAGGCTGGCCAGCCGCTGAGCGTGGCCGTCACTGTCCAGAACACGGGCAGCAGTCCGGTGAGCGTCCAGGTGAATGTCTACCTCTCGACCGATCCGATCATTACCTCCTCGGACTTGTTCCTGGGATCGATGCCGAATGTCGGCGTCCCTCCCGGAGGGGCCTCGAATCTCTCTCCGACCTTCACCGTGCCGACAGGCATCTCCGGCCAGTTCTACGCGGGCGCCCTCGTCGATCCATCGAATCTGATCCCCGAGACCAACGAGAACAACAACGCGACCCCCTCGACCGGTCCCATCACCGTCACCAGCGGAGCGGCCGGCGGTCCGCGTCCCGACCTGGTCGCGGAAAATGTACACGGGCCGTCGTCTGCGAGCGCGGGCAGCTCGATCACAGTTTCGGGCAGCATTCGCAACACGGCCCCCTCGAGCGGAGCCGACCCCAGCGACGCCGACTTCGTCATCTCGACGGATATCACCATCACACTGGCAGACGGCCTCCTGGCCCGCGTGCCGATCTCACCTCTAGCCCCCAGCCAGTTTCAGAACGTAGCCCGGACCGTAACGCTTCCGGGCGGCCTTGCGCCCGGGAACTACTTCATTGGCCTCATCGCCGATTCGACGTCGCGCGTGCAGGAGAGCAACGAGAACAACAACTCCCAGGTGGCGTTCTCTTCTCTCAATATCACCGGTGGCACCACCGGCGGCGGTCCACTTCCCGACCTGATCGCCGAGAACTTGGCCGTGCCCGCCACGGCCACCCTCGGCGGCCAGATCATCGTCAGCGGCAGTATCCGGAACATGGCGCCGTCCTCCGGCGCTGCCGCGTCGGTAGCGCAGTTTTTTCTTTCCGCCGACCACGTTCTGGACGCCGGCGATACTCCGATCGGAGGGGAACCCGTCCCTCCGTTGAGCCCGGGCGCGTTCGTCTCGCTCAACAACAGGTCCTACGCCATCCCGACGCTGATGACGGCCGGCAATTACTTCCTGCTCCTCGTAGCCGACGGCGGGCACGCCGTGACCGAAGCGGATGAGCTCAACAACGTCGCTTCCTCGACCACCAGCGTGAACATCACGTCCGGTGGCGGCACCAGCAAGCCCGACCTCGTTTCCGAGAACGTCTCCGGGCCGTCTTCCGCGACGGCCGGCGGCAACATCGCGGTTTCGGGCAGCGTCCGGAACCTCTCGACCACGACCTCGGCTCCCGGCTGTTT